>DASSGT010000844.1:0-2447 GCA_035693345.1 Puia sp.
ATACGATGGGCAAGTAAAATTTCACATTATCAGCATCCGGCTACTTTTATGACGCTGGCTTTGGTATACCTGACAAACCTGTCTCTCCTTCTAATATTTATCATGTGTCTTTTTTATGGCCACTGGCGCTGGCTTCTGATACTGATTGCATTCAAGACGATTTCAGAATATTTTTTTGTATCAAAGGTCGCCGGCTTTTTTCAGCAACAGACACTGATGAAATATTTTCTACTCTGTCAGCCATTTCATATTCTGTATACCGTGATGGCGGGTGGTTTCGGTAGTTTTGGAAAATATGAATGGAAAAACCGTAAAGTGAAATAATGAATTGAAAGAATATACATCCATACAATCTGATACCTGGCAACGGTTAAAAAAAAACCGGGGCGCTGTATTTGGAATGGTCATCATTGCTCTATCCCTGCTGACGGCCCTGTTTGCTTATTTTCTGGCTCCTGATCACAGTCCGTATGCAAATCGTATGGTGTTGGAAATCGGAGGCCAAAAGCCCGGTTACCACCAGGATTTTTTGCTGATTAAAAAGCAACAGGAGGTCACCAGGACCTCCTTTCTGCAACGCCTTCTTTCAGGTAGAGATGACCGTTATGACTGGATACCCATCAATTCCTGGACGCAGCAGGGAGATAGTTTAATTGTCCGGAAATCAATTGACGAATCTGTCAGTGAAAGGCAGTCTTATTTAAATCTTCCGAACAACGCGAACCTGAAGATTAGAAAAAAAGTATTCTGGCTCGGCACCGATCGATATGGAAGGGACATTTTGAGCAGACTCATTATAGGAGTGAGAGTGAGTCTGGCTGTCGGACTGGTTACAGTTATTTTGTCACTGAGTATCGGCATCTTCCTGGGTGCTCTGGCCGGATATTATGGAGGAAAAACGGATCGGCTGATCATGTGGCTGCTCAATGTAATATGGAGTATTCCGACTCTGTTATTGGTTTTTGCGCTCACATTACTATTGGGAAAAGGATTTTGGCAGGTATTTATTGCCATAGGCTTAACGATGTGGGTAAACGTCGCGCGGATCGTGCGGGGACAGGTTCTGGCGGTAAAAGAACTGGAATATATCGAAGCAGCCAGGGCATTGGGTTATCGGGACAGCCGTATTATTATCCGGCATATCCTGCCGAATATTCTCGGACCGGTGATGGTAATAGCGGCAGCCAATTTTGCTTCTGCTATCGTAATCGAAGCAGGATTGAGTTTCCTTGGGATTGGCGTTCAGCCACCACAACCGAGTTGGGGCCTGATGATCAAGGAGAATTATAATTTTATCATCACCCATAATCCCATGCTTGCCCTGGCACCGGGAATCGCTATCATGTTATTGGTTCTGGCATTTAATCTCCTGGGTAATGGATTGAGGGATGCTTTGAATGTAAAAGTTTGAATCTGCTATCGGGCACATTAGAATAAAACCAGTCAGGAATTTCATAAAAGATAGCCTTGCGCGTTACGCCTTAAGCCTTACGCTTATGCCTTCGCCTTACGCCTTACGCTTTACGCTTTACGCTTCCTTATAAACTGGCACATTACGGTTGAAACTTTCATCGAGCGATATGAAAGTCTCGGTTCTTTCGATTCCTTTTATTTTTTGCAATTCATCATGTAATACAAATCGAAGCTGATTAATATCCTTACACACGATTTCTGCGAACATGCTGTAATTGCCCGTCGTGTAATTTAATCTCACGATTTCCGGAACACGCCGCAGTTCCTTCGCCACAGAATCATAGAGTGAGCTTTTTTCCAGATAAATCCCGATAAATGCGATCACATCGAAACCCAGATGTTTCAGATTCACATTGAGTTTGGTTCCTTTTACGATGCCAAATTCCTGGAGTTTTTTTATGCGTACGTGTATAGTTCCCCCGGATACAAATAGCTTTTTTCCGAGATCAGCATACGAAATCTCGGCATTTTCCATCATTTCGTGAATTATTTGCAAATCCAGCTTATCTAGGTTAAATTTACCGCTCATTTTGAATGATTATTTTTATAATATTTAATAAATATACCAATTATTTAAATATTATCAAATATTTCAAAATATTTATTAGCAGATATGCAATGGTTTGGCCTTTTTGCCATAATATTGCAATGTCAATGACCGAGAAACGTTGACAATACTGTGGAGTGATGAAATTTGGCAGACATGCCCTCTTGTCTCGGGGGTGGGGATCACAGGATAAACATCGCATAATGCCGGTCTCGCTGCAAAGCGTGGCCGACTGGGGTTGACCACCACTAACATTGTGCCTTGGCTAACTGCCCCGTGGAGGTTCGAATCCTCCCTCTACAGCTTCAAACCAGAATGCCTTCGCGATGCGAAGGCATTTTTCATTACCCGAAACCGGGAAACACGATGTTTTATGGCTTAGTTTCCTGATGGCTGATCAACCTTATCAATTCCTGTCAGGCATTAT
>DASSGT010000845.1:0-2885 GCA_035693345.1 Puia sp.
TTTATTCAAAAAATGTGGACGATGCTGTATATGCAATGCTCGAACTGAGTAATCAAGTTTCTGGTTTATTAACAGTCAACTGGAGTGACGACACGATCAGAAAAATGTCGACGTCCATTACGATAAATGCACAGAAGGGAAAACTGATTTCCGATGCCAATGAGCTGAAAGTATTTTTCCGGGATAATCATTGTCCGGACGGATACAGTAAGGGCTGGAACATCAAATACGTGACCGAACTCACACAGGAAGTTGCATTCTATCTGCGTGGCGAAGAATACTCAGCACAAATTGATTATTTTATAAAAGCCGTTCAGGGAGTAGTTCCCAATACAATAAATCATTTTGAAAGCGCATGGAACACAGATAAAGCAATTTCATTAATTAGAAAAGCGCAGAATTAATATAATGGACAGAATATTATTTGGAGATAACCAATTTTTCGCGGTAAATCATATCTCGGATGAAAAATCAATGGCCCAGTCAATGCGTTTTAAAGACGATAGCGCGATTGTCAGGACACTTGATTATGCAATGGAAGCAGGCATAAATACTTTCATGTGTACTACGCATGACCGAATAGCAAACATCTGCCAGATTATCCGCGACAATCCTGAAAAGTACAGGAATTTCAAAATTTTTCCATGTATGCCGTATGCGCATAAGTACGCTAATGCGGTTACCGAGCTTGGCATCGCAGGAACCCTCAAACAATATGTTCCGGGAAATTTTGTCGGCTCACTTTTTAAGGGAGGGGTTGCTTTTCTGTCGAAGGATTATATGGCAATTATGGAATTATTGATTGACGCGGAAATGAAGATGTTCAAAGGCATACAAACCCCTGTTATTTTCCTCCAAAATGTAATCACAGATCTCCTGCTGGGTTTAAGAATGACAGACGTGCTGGTATCGTATCACAAATATGTACTGAAGAAGTACAATGCTGAAGCTGGATATATAACGATGAATATGCCCATGCTACTGGATGTACTGGAAGGAGCCGGCATTAAGAATCCCATTATCTGTTCGTCCATCAATAAAGCCGGATTCAGAATGTCCGGGGGCAAGGAGAAATATGAACATATTCTCAGTACCAGGCAATTCCGGGCCATTGCCATGCAGGTACTGGCTGGCGGCGCTGTTTCACCCAGGGAAGCGATTGAATATGTGTGCAGTCTGCCAAATATTGAGTCAATACTTTTTGGTGCATCATCAAAAAGCAATATCAATGAGACGGCTTCACTGATTCGTCAATTTGATCAGGCTTCGTTAAAAATAGTCAGTTAATCCGGGCTGCTGCAAACAACCTTAAAACATCATTCAATACGATCATAAACTGCCTGATTGAATTGTTTAGTTTCTGTATATCTTACTACTGTTTTCCCGGGCGAGAAAGTCCGGACTTTGAAACGATTTTCAAAGTGTCCCTGTAATGAATAAAACTTCATTTAATTTTTTCCGCTCCTTACTTTGGTTATGGGATATTCTTTCTCTTAACATGGTGTTGTTATTTGCCAGTGTGGCCATATACAAGGCCGATGCCATTAACCTTCCGGAGTATCATTTGTTTTTTGCTGTATTCAATCTGGTTTGGATGACTTCGGTATATCTTACCCAGCTTTATATGAGTAAGAATTGGCTTGATTTTGAAGTATTCTTCAAGCGGACATTCAAATGCTATGTGTTCACAATCACCCTCCTCTTCTTATTTATTTTCATATTCCATTATCAATATTCCCGGTTCTTTATCATTTTTTGTTTCACCACGTTTGCGGCCATTTTACTTTTTAACAGGTTTATATTTAATCTGCTGGTTATTTCACTTCGCAGTAAGTTCAAACTTGCAAAAAATGTAATGGTACTTGGATACAATGATGTTTCCATACGTCTCATCAATTACTTTCAGAAGGAATCAAAGCTGGTAAAATTAGCAGGCTGTTTTGATGATAGTGGTAAAATCAGTGACTCTTCAGATTTAAGGGTTTTTAGCGATCTGAGAGACTGCATGAAAATTGTAAGGGAAAATGAGGTTACTGAAATATATTCGACATTAATCCCTGAACATTACCCATACTTGTACGAATTGGCACAGGAAGCGGAGGCGCAATTTGTATATTTTAAATTCGTTCCCGATTATAATATTTTTGTAAACAGGAATATTTACGTGGATTTCGTAAATGATATACCTGTACTGTCTCTGAGAAAAGAACCGCTCGAAGATACTGGTAACAGAATTAAAAAACGGGCGCTGGATGTTGTCTTAAGTTCTCTCGCAATCATTTTTATTCTTTCCTGGCTGATTCCCTTGATTGCTTTGCTGATAAAACTGGACTCAAAAGGTCCTGTTTTCTTTATCCAGTTAAGATCCGGGAAAAACAATCAGCCGTTTCGTTGTCTGAAATTCAGGAGCCTGCGGGTAAACGATCAGGCCGATTCGGTACAGGTGAGTCGCAATGACAACCGGGTTACCCGAATAGGCCGCATTATGCGAAAGACAAATATCGATGAGCTTCCCCAGGTGTTGAATATTTTTCTGGGTGATATGTCGTTGGTCGGGCCGAGACCTCATATGCTAAAACACACAGAACAATTTGCAGAATTATACAAAGAATATATGATCAGGCATTTTGTAAAACCGGGTCTTACCGGTTGGGCCCAGGTAAATGGATTCAGAGGTGAAATTAAAGACAATGAATTTCTGAGAAAAAGGGTCGAATATGATACCTGGTATATGGAAAACTGGTCGCTGTATTTGGATTTAAAGATAATATTCCTGACAATCGTCGTTACAATCAGAGGTGATAAAAATGCATTTTAAGCATAAGGCGTAAAGCGTAAAGCGTAAAGCATAAATAGAAAGTGAAGCCGCTGAATACTCAGCGGCT
>DASSGT010000846.1:0-2555 GCA_035693345.1 Puia sp.
AGGGTATCGTACAATCCGCAGGTCTGGAGATCACCGAATTGTCCACCCATTTACAGGGTCAGCTCGTAGCAGTTCATCCTGCTTATAACGAACTCTTCGATGGATTTGCACCGGAAGCATACAGAAAAAATCCTGCGGCAAGACAGGACTGGGCCGTGCAACAATTAAAATACGCAGCCATTGCTTCAAAAAACCTGGGACTCAATGCCCATGCCAGTTTCAGTGGTGCGCTGCTCTGGCCGACTTTTTATCCCTGGCCACAAAGACCTTCCGGACTGGTGGACACCGGATTTAAGGAACTCGCTAAAAGATGGAAACCGATACTGGATGTTTTTGATGAAAATGGTGTGGATCTTTGTTATGAGATTCATCCCGGCGAAGATTTGCACGACGGCATTACATACGAAAGATTCCTGAAGGAAGTAAACAATCATCCGCGTGCATGCCTGCTGTATGATCCTTCACATTTTGTTCTCCAGCAGCTGGATTATCTTACCTATATTGATTACTATCATGAACGCATCCGTGCCTTCCATGTGAAAGATGCGGAATTCAATCCCACCGGAAAACAAGGCGTGTATGGTGGCTATCAGCCCTGGATCGACCGGGCAGGCCGGTTTCGCTCACTCGGTGACGGACAGGTGGATTTTAAATCCATCTTTAGTAAACTGACACAATATGATTATGCCGGATGGGCAGTGCTTGAATGGGAATGTTGCATCAAACATCCGGAAGACGGAGCAAAAGAAGGGTCTGTGTTTATCAAAAACCATATCATACGGGTAACAGAAAAGGCTTTTGATGATTTTGCGGGAACAGGATCTGATGAAGCTTTCAATCGGTCGGTACTCGGTATAAAATAGACATCACTGTTCCGGTATTTTTTACGAATTTTATCATCTCACTTCAACAATGCAACAATGAAAAAAACGATTCTTTTTTTGCTGATTTGTTCGGGCACAATCCTGGCTTGTAATTCCGGCGGTTCTTCGTCAAAAACGGATTCCGCAGCTGCAGCCCCGGCAGCACCTGCTGCTGATTCAAAAGGTCTTGAACTGATCGGAGCCAGCGACTGCACTACCTGCCATCGCCTTCACAAGGAAGCTGCCGGTGCGTCCATAGGACCTTCTTACAGTGAAGTGGCAGCGAAATATTCCCCTGCTGCCGATACAACAGTAGACAGGATCGTGCATAAAATTATTACGGGAGGATCCGGCGTATGGGGGACAGTTCCAATGACTCCACATCCCGCACTCGCTCCTGCTGATGTGAAAGAAATGGTGACTTATATTCTTTCTTTAAAAAATTAACGCACATGAAAAAAATGGGATTCACCATCATGATGATGATGGTGTCGTTCGTTGCTGTACGGTCACAGACATATAATCAACTGACAGATGCGGAAAAAAAGGATGGCTGGAAATTATTGTTTAACGGAACCAGCACAGATGGCTGGCATACTTACAATAAAAGTACATTCGGACCGGCCTGGAAAATCGTGGATGGAACATTGTTTTGCGACAGCACGGTTAAAATACCCAAAGGAGAAGAAGGGGATATTTGTACTGAGAAAGAGTATGAAAATTTTGATTTGAAATATTCCTGGAAAATTGCGAAAAACGGAAATAGCGGCGTCATGTTTCTTGTGCAGGAATCAAAAAAACTCGATGCTCCCTATCTGTCGGGACCTGAAATGCAGGTATTGGATAATGATGGTCACCCCGATGGTAAAATTCATAAACACCGCGCGGGAGATTTGTATGATCTGATTGCTTCCTCCAGTGAACCGGTTCGTCCTGTGGGGCAATGGAACGATGCCGAAATAAAACTCGATCATGGAAAACTTGATCTTTATTTAAACGGAGTAAACGTTGTATCCACTACGATGTGGGACGCCAACTGGGACGCTCTTGTAAAAGGCAGCAAATTCAAGCAATGGCCCTCTTTTGCAAAATCAAAAAAAGGGCATATCGATTTGCAGGACCATCACTGCGATGTCTGGTTTCGCGATATCAAGATTAAAGCACTTTAACACAAGTATGGAAGACTGGAAGTATGGAAGTATGGAAGTATGGAAGTGCTAATACAACTGAAACACTACACTTCCAGACTTCCAGACCTCCATACTTCCATACTGGTATTAAAGCCCAATCGACCGCATAAAGGCTTCGGAGTTTGGTTCTCTTCCCAGGAAATGACGCAGTAAGTCCATTTCCTGCTGGCTGCCCGCCACTTCGAGAATTTCTTTGCGATAACGTTCTCCGGTTGCCGGGTCCATCACACCGTTTTTTTCAAAGACAGAAAATATGTCCTGTGCAAATACGCGGGACCAGAGATAACCATAATAATTCGCGCCATACACATTCAGATGATTAAACGCAGCGATCATATGGGTGCCATCAGGAAAAGGAATCTGCCGTATCCTGTATAACGATTTTGTTACTGCCGTGAGATCCATACCGCGAATGCTGTCGTATTTGTCTTCAAATGTAAAATCGATCATACCATAATACACCTGTGTTGTATAGTTCAGCCCGTCCATGACATGCTCTGAT
>DASSGT010000847.1:0-2645 GCA_035693345.1 Puia sp.
CAGTACAAAAATATTATAATGGACTCAGTGCAAAGTCAGATACCCGCGTGGGTACCCTTTAAATCAACCATCCGGGGAGCGGGTGATTTCTTTTTGTTTTACACAAGGTTTATGAAAGAGATGTTTAAACGTCCGTTCGAATGGAAAGAATTTTTGGTGCAGTGTTATAAAATGGGAAATAAATCGCTTCCTCTGGTACTCATTACTGCTTTTATCATGGGTCTGGTATTAACGTTGCAAACGAGGCCTTCTCTCGTAAACTTCGGTGCCGAAGCCCTTTTGCCCGGTATGGTATCCGTGTCAGTTGTCAAAGAAATCGGTCCGGTCATCACTGCCATCATCTGCGCCGGCAAGATCGGAAGCCGGATCGGAGCTGAACTCGGATCCATGAAAGTGACGGAGCAGATTGATGCGATGGAAGTTTCTGCCATCAATCCATTTCGTTTTCTGGTGGTTACACGCGTACTGGCAGCGACCTGTATGCTTCCGGTGCTGGTGGTTTTTGCAGATACCATTTCAATTTTTTCTTCTTACCTGGCCTATAATATCCATGGGGAAATGTCCCTCACCAGTTATTTCACCGCTTCGCTTTCCAAACTAGACTGGATCGATATTATACCCTCAATCATCAAATCAATTTTATTCGGTACGGCCATCGGACTGATCGGATGTTATAAAGGATTTACTGTGGAAGGAGGAACAGCCAGCGTGGGTACTGCTGCGAATTCCTCCGTGGTCACCGCGTCATTGGCGATATTTTTTATTGACATGATTACAGTGCAGGTAACGGATATATTATAAAAGAAGAAATCATGGAGATCGAAAATGTAGTCAGGATAAAAGGTCTGAGCAAAGCCTTTAAGGAGAAGCCAATTCTTAAAGACATTAGTCTGGAAATTCATAAAGCGGAAAACGTGGTTGTACTGGGTAAGTCGGGTTCCGGGAAATCCACGCTGATCAAATGCATGATCGGATTGATGGAACCGGATGAGGGAGAGATCAGCATTTTTGGACAGGACATGGCAAATATCGATTATGATGAACTCAACAAATTCCGCACGCGTATCGGGTTTCTTTTTCAGAGTGGTGCACTATATGATTCCATGACGGTTTATGAGAATCTCGCCTTCCCGCTGCGCCATCATAAAAAAGAAATGGGAAAACAAAAACTGGATGAACTGATACATGAGGTTTTGGATAATGTTGGTCTGCCGGAGGCTGGAAACTTGATGCCGGCGGAACTCTCCGGTGGTATGAGCAAGCGCATCGGACTGGCACGGACACTGATTTTAAAACCGGAAATCATGTTATATGATGAACCGACTACGGGGCTTGATACGGCCACAGCGAAAGAGATCAGCCAGCTGATACTGGATTTGCAAAGGAAATATAAAATATCATCCCTGATCATCACACATGACATTGCGTGTGCAAAGATGGTCGCTGACAGGGTGGTAATGCTCAAAGAAGGTGTCATCATTGCCGAGGGTTCTTATGATGAAATGGAAAACAATAATGACGAATGGATCAGGTCTTTTTTCTCTTAATACAATAAACATGAATACATATGAAAACGAGCGGCAGGCTTAAATGGAAACTCGGATTATTTATCGTGATTGGTTTAGTACTCCTGGTATTTGGATTATTTTTTATTGGCAAGCAGAAAAATCTTTTTGTTTCGGTTTTTCAGATCAAGGCAGTCTTTAATAATGTCAGCGGACTGAAAGTGGGCAATAACGTACGTTTCGGCGGTATCGCGATCGGGACGGTGGATGGTATTCAGCTGCTGAATGATACATCGGTACAGGTCAATATGAATATCAAATCAGAGGTAAGAAAATTTATCAAGCAGGATGCCAGTGCAAGCATTGGGTCAGACGGCCTGGTGGGCGACCGGGTGGTATTGATTTCTCCGGGCACGATGAACCGGGAACCCGTGAAAGACAACGAGGTACTGGTTTCACACGCGCCGGTGGAAACAGAACAAATTATGGCCGGTTTAAAAACATCTGCTGACAATGCAGCCATCATTACGCAACAACTGTCAGAAATTGCCTACAAAATAAACCATGGTCATGGCATCATCGGCAGGCTGCTGGGAGATTCCAGTTTGAGCAATAACCTGAATGCAACTATGGTCAATCTGAAGAAAGGTTCGGCCGGATTAAATGAAAATATGGAAGCGGCTAAACATAACTTTCTATTTAAGGGCTATTTTAAAAAGAAGAAAAAAGAAGAGGATAAGAAAAAGAAAGAACTGGAAGACCAGAAGAAGGATGCCGAAGAAAAGAAAAAGACGGATCAGGAAAAAAAGCAATCCGAAAAGGAAACCTCGGATAAATAGGAAATACAGGTTTTAAAAACATAGAGAAACCCCGGATAAATAAGGGGAATACAGGTTTTAAAAACACAGGGAAACCTCGAGCAATAGGGGAATACAGGTTTTAAAAATTCGGGGACCTCGGATAATCGGGGAAAAACAAGGTCAAAAACATTGGGAAACTTCGGGTAAAAACAAGGAAAAACAGGTTCAAAAACGTTAGGAAACCTTGAAAAAAACAATGAAAAACAGGTTCAAAAAAAGTTGAGATACCTCGGGTAAAAACAAGGAAAAACAGGTTCAAAAACGTTAGGAAACCTTGAAA
>DASSGT010000848.1:0-5629 GCA_035693345.1 Puia sp.
ATGAAGGCAATTCTGGTTATCATAGTTTTAATCATTGGTTGTCTGACGGCCAGCGGTCAGGGCAATCCACTTTCCCGTTATAGCCATATGGGTGGAAGTGGGGGAAAGGATTCATTACAACACCGGAAGGATGATACAATAAGCATTACTTTCCGCTTTCTTGACTCCAGCCGCCTGCAGAAAATTGATTCCGAAGTATATAATTTCTACCTGCGATATCCGCTTCAGCCCTCTTATGTTGATTTTGGCAATCTTGGTACCGAATCTCACGATCTTATTTTTAACCCATTTATGAAACCCGGGTGGGATGGAGGCTGGCATGCGCTTGATCCCTATGTATTTACCGTGGAAGGATCGCGATTTTATAATACGACCAAACCTTATTCGGAGCTGGGTTATTTGCTGGGCTCTCATTCCGAACAAATGATTGACCTGGTGCATACCCAGAATATTACCCGAAACTGGAATGCTTTATTTGAATACAGGCTGATTAGTTCGCCAGGTACTTTCGGCAATCAGAACACAACCCATAATAATTATCGCTTTAGCTCCTGGTACCAGTCACACAACAAACGATATCAGGCATTCCTCCTTTTACTGGGCAGCAAACTGGTAGCGGCTGAAAGTGCAGGCATCCAAAATACTGCTTATATGGATTCGGTTGGTTTTTCTGACCGGTATAATATTCCCACCAATATCGGAAATCCGAATGTGTACAATGTGATCAACAATCCCTTCGCCGGCGCGTCTTCTGTTACGACCGGATCTTATTATACTACGGGAACATTCATGCTGAGGCAACAGTACGATATCATTGGTCTCAAAGATTCTATTGTAAATGACACCGTCGTCATTCCATTATTTTATCCCAAATTCCGTGCAGAACAAACCATTTCTTATTCAACCTATCATCAGCGGTTTAATGATCAGCAACCCGCCACTGCCTATTACACGCAGAAGCTGAATTTTATATCCGTTCCGGATACGGTAAACCTGAGCGATTTGTGGCATAATCTGACCAATGATTTTTCCCTGTATTCTTTTCCGGATTCAAAAAATTCACAACAGTTTCTCAAAGCGGGCGTCAGTTTCCAAACGATGAACGGGACCTATGATGCGGGTGCGCGCTCCCTGTATAATATTTTTCTGCACGGAGAATACCGTAACAAGACGAGAAATAAAAAATGGGATATTGAAGCATTTGGAAATTTTTACCTGAGTGGTTTTAATTCCGGTGACTACAATGCCTACATCAGCCTGAAACGCCAGATCAGCAAAAACCTTGGTTTCTTACAGGTTGGATTTGAAAATGTAAACCGGACTGTTTCCATGGCCTGGAGCACTGAGAGCAGTTTTGGATTTGGTGTTCCAAGCAATTTTTTTAATAAGGAGAATATAGTTCATCTGTTCGGGTCCTATGACCAACCCAAACTCCAGTTAAATCTGGCGGCCAATTATTATCTCGTTACTAATTTTCCTTATTTCTATAATTACTATTTGGCGGGACAGGAATCCAGCCCCTTTAATGTATTGATCGTTTCTGCGAACAAGCGATTTGCCCTGACCAGACACCTGATATTGAGAACGCAGGCATACTTACAGAAAGTGGCCGGCAATTCTCCGGTCAATATCCCGCTATTCGTAACCACCGGACAAATTGGATATGAAGGGAAGCTGGGTATTAAGAATCTGATGATCGCTTTTGGTGTTGAATTCAGATATTTTAGTCCCTATTATGCCGATGGATATTCACCTGTCATAGGTCAGTTTTATACCCAGAAACAATTACCCAGTGCGGAACAGACACTCATTGCGGAACAGCTGCCCGATATAACAGCTTATGTAAATTTCCGGATACGCAGTTTTGTAGCCTATTTCCGTACGGAAAATCTGAATACCGCCCAGGTTAACCAGGCAAATGGATTTGGATTTTCGAATAATAATTTTGTCGCACCCCTGTATCCCAATGCCGGGTTAAAAATCAGGCTGGGTATTTACTGGAGTTTCGTAAACTGAGTTTAATGATTAATTTTAAAGGGTTATGCATCTGATACAATCGATTTATCATGCGTTCGTTAAAGTAATTCAGTCTTTGTTCATCAAAAAAGATTGCTGCAAATGAACCGAATCTATATCACACTGTTTTTATTGATTATCAGTCTGAATTTATTTTCACAAATGAGAACCGGACAAAACGCCGTAGACCTGTCGCTGCCCGATCTGAATGGAAAAACGGTATCCCTGTCAGAATTCAGGGGAAAAGTTGTGTTGCTGGATTTCTGGGCAAGCTGGTGCGGCCCCTGCAGGCACAATAATCCCAGGCTGGTAAAACTGTATAATAAGTTTCATGACAAAGGGTTTGAAATTTATGGTGTTTCCCTCGATGAGGATACCAAAAGCTGGAAAAAAGCTGTGCGCAATGACAAACTTAGCTGGGTACAGGTCATAGATGATAAGGGCTGGGAGGCTACTTCCATCGCAACTTACGGCATTGATTTTATTCCTTCTTCTTTCCTGATCGACAAAAACGGTGTCATTCGTACAATCAATGCTGAAGGATCTGAATTGGAAAACAGTGTTATGGATTTACTGAAAGATTAGGATGACGATGCGGTTCGCATGCCAATTCTTCGGTTTCTGTTTCCAGCGTAACATGCTGAATATTGTAATGCAGAAGCTGATGTTTGATTTCTTTTTTTATTTTTTCCTGCGCCTCCATTCCAATCTCGCTCTTTAATACAACATGGCCCGTCAGCGCATTTTCGGTCGTACTCAGTGCCCAGATATGTATATGATGAAAATCCTGTACGCCGGAAATTTTTTCAACCGCTGACTGAACCGCTCGCAGGTCTATGCCTTGTGGAACCGCATCCAGTGAAAGCCGCAGGCTATCCCGCAACAGATTCCAGGTAGAGAATACAATGACTACTGCTACTAATATACCCAGCAGCGGATCGATCCAATACCATTGAGTGTATATAATAATGATACCACCGATCACCAATGCTGCAGAAACAAAAGCATCTGACATCAGGTGAAGAAATGCCCCTTTTATATTCAGATCTGTATCCTTATTCCGGAAAAAAAGAAGCGCAGTAGTCGCATTAATTACTATACCGATCGCCGCTACGATTGAAATCGTCCTACCGGGCAGGGGCTCCGGCAGGATCAGGCGATGGATGGATTCATACAGAATAGCACCGATCGATACCAACAGAACGCCTCCGTTCAGGAGCGCCACCAGAACCGTTGTTTTTTTGTAACCATAGGTATAAACCGTATTCGATTTTACCTTCATCATACGATAGGCAAAAAGAGACAATCCCAGACTGGCCACATCTGCGAGATTATGACCTGCATCAGAGAGAAGGGAAAGAGAATGAATGGTCAACCCAACCACAGCCTCTATAACGACGAATAGCAGGTTCAGTATTATACCGACTATAAAGGCGTTATTTACGGATTTTAGTGCAACGATTTTACCATGGGAATGTCCTTCATGACCATGGTCGTCGTGATCATGTGAATGATTTGAATGTATATGGGTGTGTTCTTCCGGCATAAACTGCAAATTTAACAATTAACAGCCAAGCCGGCACTGATAATCTCCGGCTGCAACTATGGATAATAAATTTTACTAAATTTAAGCCCACTAGCCATACCTTTCTGCAAACACCCCTTAGTTCGTAGACCTTGATTTTTGCAAATAAACATGTTGATATGTCCTTTAATCCAATTGAATCGGTAAAAGCTGTTTTTCCGGGTGAAATGCTGAACAAAATGGCAGGAATACTGGGTGAGAGCACCAGCAATGTTCAGCAGGCCATGCAGGGAATTATCCCATCTGTTATTATTGGAATTATATTAAAAACCGAATATGGTGATGCATTCGATACTTTAAATCTGTCCAGGGAAGCCGCTAAAATAGAAATTCCCTTCAACCAGACTTCTCTGGCCTGGTGGTGGAATACGAATTACAAAGGCGTAGATTATTTAAACAGTCTGTTCGGAGGTAAAATATCGGATCTGACACAAGCCATATCAGGGTATGCGGGAATAAGCAGTAAATCAGCATCCGCCATGCTTCATGTTGTTGCTCCGGCTGCCTATGGCGTTCTGGGAAGACATGTCATAGCGACAAATATGAATGTAAAAGAATTAAGTAGTTTTTTGAATAGTGAAAAGAAAAAAACACTCAATACAATACCCGCCGGAATATTCCTGGAGGGCATTATGGGATTTGAAAATCTTTCCGGGTTTTCCGGAAAATTTGGCGGTATTGAATCACAAACGGTTCGTGAAAAAAGAGAAATGAAATGGGTAATACCGGCAATGATTATCGTTTTAGCGGCCGGCGTCATCTGGTATTTTCTTATCAGACAGGTACCCGCTGAATTGTCGTCGGCATCTCCTGTTCACCAGGTTGCGCCGGCAAAAGATACGATAGCAGCAAAAGATACTATTGCTGCAAAAGAGGTTGCAGCAATTCCGGTTTCGGATGGCAGGTATTCAGTAAAACTTCCGGGAGGGAAACAAATATATGTGAAAAAGGGGAGTATGGAGGATCAGCTGGCTGCATTTTTCATCGATCCCAAAAGCAAACCATCCAGAAGATTTCTTTTTAGTTTTGATCAGGTAAAATTTAATTCAGGCACGGCGGATATTATGAAAGAAAGTATGACCCAGGTTGAAAATGTAGCAGTCATTCTGAAATCTTTTCCCAATGCCAGGATAAAAATCGCGGGGTTTAACGAAAAAGGAGGCGACAGCGTATTAAATAGTGAACTATCGGAAAATCGCGCAGAATCTGTTGCCAAAGCTCTTAAGTCAGCTGGTGTAAACTCAGGTCAGATCACCGGCGCCGAAGGATTTGGATCCGACTTCGCGCAGTACGATCCGGACGCTGCTGATTCCCTGAAAGCGAAAGACAAACGCATTTCGATCAGTGTTCGTGCAAAGTAAAAAGTGCTAATTATATAGCGGACTGGATGCCATGGCGGTCAGGTCCATATCCTTATAATTTTTGATTTCGTTATACAGTGTGTCCCTTTCAACGGGTTCCCGTTTTACCTGTTTAATCAGCGCTACCAATTCAGCGGTCGAAAGAGATGGATGTTGCTCTTCTGATCCTGCCATAGAATAAATCTTCGTAGAATCATCAATGGTTCCGTCCAGATCATTCACGCCAAATGAAAGGGTTAACTGTGCGCTTTGACGACCAAGCATGGGCCAATATGCTTTAATATGCGGGAAATTATCCATAAACAAGCGACTGACAGCATACGTTTTCATGTCTTCTATGACTGAAGATTCCGGAACATGACTCATGTCATTTCCTTTATTCCGGAATTTTAACGGAATGAAAGTATTAAAACCGCCCGTTTCATCCTGCAAAGTTCTGAGCCTTTCCATATGGTCCACACGGTGGCCGTAATTTTCAATATGCCCATATAACATGGTGGCATTAGAATGCATTCCTAAAAGATGTGCCTGACGGTGGATATCCAGCCATCCATCAGCATTTACTTTGTCTTCGCAAATCTGTTTCCTGATTTCAGCATCGAAGATCTCTGCGCCGCCGCCGGGCAGGGAATCAAGCCCCGCTTCATGCAAAGTTTTCATTCCTTCT
>DASSGT010000849.1:0-8428 GCA_035693345.1 Puia sp.
GGCAAAGAGAGAATTGGAAGAGGAAACAGGTATTAAGACCGAAGGAGAGTTTATTGAACTGAGTTCAGTAAAACAAAGCAATAAAGTAATTTTTGCATGGGCATTTGAATTACATACGGAAGCGGAATTCAGAATGAGTAACTCTTTTGAACTGGAATGGCCACCCAAATCCGGGAAATTAAAATCCTTCCCGGAAATTGATAAAGCAGAATGGTTTAACCTGGAAGATGCCAAAATAAAAATTAATAAAGGACAGATTCCGTTGATAGACGAGCTGTCATCCATACTCATGGAAAGAAACTTAATCCGTTAGGCCAAAAACTGCCAACTGTCAACTATACAGTATCTGACACTTCTCGCAATAAAACGTTCTTCTATTCGTCTTGCCGATATGTTCCTTATACACCGGCGCATGATCTCGCGGGCAGGTTTTTTTTGTGTAAATGAGCCAGTGTTTTTTGAGCTCGAATTTTCTTTTCCATTTCAGAAAATCTAAACTGTAATTATGCGCTTCTCTGATTAATGCAGATTTTAATTTTTGTGGCAGGCTTCCTACGATTGATTTTGGATGTACACGAATCCTGAACAATACTTCATTTTTAATAATATTCCCGACTCCTGAAAATATTTGTTGATCCAGTAATACGTCACTGACATTCATATCGGGTATTGATCTGAGTTTGGAGCTCGCTTTTCTCGGACTCCACAGATCATTTAACACGTCGGCACTAAAATCATATATTTCGTCCAGTGGTTCATTGATGAATTGAATCGAACAGGTATAAAAATTCAATTCATCCTTCTTAAAACAAAGTGATAGCCGAAGGGGAGTGGATTTTCTTTCGTTCACCAGATAAGTACCAAACATCAGGAAGTGAATGCGCAGCGTAAATCCCTCAAAACATATCAGCAAATGTTTTCCCCAACTCCTGATATCTATGATTTTCTGATCGATCAGCCTTGCTTTTTCAATTTTACTGTTTCCCTTGGCCGACAAAACTTTTTTCCCGATAAAGGGTTGCAATGTTTCACGAACAAGAAGAATCGAAGGTCCTTCGGGCATATATTGATTTTGAGAATATAGTTAAAAGATGTGCCAGACATGTTGATGACCCCGCATTTAGCGAAGCAGGCGTTTATCTTTGACCGTTGATATGACAAATCACGTAGCATTACACATTATCCTTTGCCCTATTTTTGCAATATGCCAAAAAGTATTCTGATATTTTTTTTCATAGCCCTGATTAGTTGCAGCCACGATCCGTACAAGGCGTCGAATAGAGAGTATAAAAGAGAGACAAAGGATCTGTCAAATACCATTCGTCAGGAACCAGCAGATTATTTTACAAGTCAGAATAGTGGATGGGTAGGTACAGTGAATTTTGATTTGCGAAAGCCGAATTTTGTAATCATTCATCATACGGCACAAAACGGCTGTCCCGAAACACTACATACTTTTACAATCAGGCAGTCACAGGTAAGCGCGCATTACGTAATCTGTAAAGACGGAACGGTTCATCATATGCTCAATGATTACCTGCGTGCCTGGCAGGCAGGACTGAGTAAATGGGGAAATAATTCTGATATCAATTCCTCCAGCATCGGAATTGAACTGGATAATAATGGCTTCGAAAATTTCACAGATCCGCAAATTGCCAGTCTGTTGATTTTATTGGATACGCTGAAAACGAAATATAAAATTCCTCAGGAAAATTTTATCGGGCATGGTGATATCGCACCCGGCAGGAAAGTGGATCCCAACTGGCGCTTTCCATGGAAATTGCTGGCAGAACATGGATTCGGAGGCTGGTATGGGGATACTACCTGCGTGGTGGTTCCAGCCGGTTTCAATAACTACCAGGCTTTGCGTGTGATCGGTTTTAATATTAAGGATACCATCGCGGCGGTAACATCTTTCCGCAGACATTGGCTGCAGGATTCGACATTTAAGCCATTTGATAGTGCTTCGCAGAAAATTCTCTATGACCTTTCACTCAAATACCAATAGAAAAGAACCACCCGAAGGTGGTTCTTTTCACGATACGTGCAAGATATATATGGATGGTACGGAACTATAAAACAGGAGCGCTTGCGTAATTACTCAGCGCAATTTCATCTATGATGCGTTTATTAAATGCATCCAGATCCTTTGGGCTACGACTGGTAGTGAGCCCGCCATCGGTTATTACTTCCACATCAGACCAATGCACCCCGGCATTTTCAAGATCGGTACGGATGGAGGGAAACGATGTCATATTTTTCCCACGTAACATACCCGTTTCAATTAACAATTGCGGACCATGACAAATGGCAGCTACGGGTTTTTGTTCTTCCAGGAATTGTTGCACAAAATCCACACAATCCGGGTTTGATCTCATCTGATCCGGATTTAGAACACCACCGGGAATAACCAGGGCATCATATTCATCTACGTTGGCATCATTTAATTGAACATCCACCGGTAATTCAATGGACCAGTGATCATGGTTCCATGCTTTTACTTTCTTTTTTTGTGGCGAAATAATATCCACTGTCGCACCCGCTTCTTTCAAAGCTTTCAACGGACTGGTTAGTTCAACTTCTTCAAAACCATTCTCTGTGAGAATGGCCACTTTCTTACCACTTAACTTTCCCATATCTGATAATTTAGGTAAATAAAATATTCTATTCTATCAATATAGTTCAAAAACGATACCATGAACTTTCCTTCTGCAGTTTCGTTAATTAAGGAATCCGTAATTTTAACCCTACTTTATGACCATTGAGCAGAAGCGACTAATCGTAAATTCTTATAAAAAAATTCCACTTGAGCAGTGGGGACCCTATCTGAGCGAACGTCAATGGGGATCCGTCAGAGAAGATTATGGTCCTTACGGGGATGCATGGAATTATTTCCCTTACGATCATGCCCATTGCCGGCAATATCAATGGGGTGAAGACGGACTGGCCGGAATTTCTGATTTCTTCCAGAACCTTTGTTTTGGTATCGCACTTTGGAACGGGAAAGATGCAACGCTAAAGGAAAGACTGTTTGGTCTCGGTAATAATCAGGGGAATCATGGCGAGGACGTGAAAGAATTATATTATCATCTCGATAATATTCCTACCCATTATTACATGGAATACCTCTACAAATATCCACAACAGGCATTCCCGTATCAGCAGCTCATCCAGGAAAACCGCATTCGTTCAAAACATGAACCTGAATTTGAGATCCTCGATACCGGCGTTTTTGACGATGATGAATATTTTGATGTACTCGTGACCTATGCCAAACAGAATTCAAGCGACATATATATCAAAATCGATGTAACCAACCGCTATCATAAAGCAGCCGATATCACGGTTCTTCCCACATTATGGTTTTATAATAAATGGAATGAGGATGCAGAGATAAAACCTGATATCAGCCTGCGCAACAAAAATTCCGTACTGGCATCTCATCCGCGGCTCGGAGATTATTATTTATATTTTCAGACACCAAAACATAAATGGTTCACAGAAAATGTAACGAATAAAGAAAAAGTGATCGGTGTACCCAATGAATCACCCTTCGTAAAAGATGCCTTTCATTCGGCACTCATCAAAGGTGAAAATCTCGATGCGCTGAAAAAAAAGAAAAGCGGAACAAAATTCTCGCCGGTTTATAAAATAAGACTGGAAGGCGGAAAGACGGAAAGCATTTATCTGCGACTTTCCAATAAAGTGGTCGCCAATCCTTTCACTCTGGGATTCAAGAAGATCTTTGAAGTGAGAAAACAGGAAGCAAATCTCTTTTACGATGCGATCCTTCATCCTTCAACTCCTCCTGAATTGAAATTACTTCAACGGCAGGCATTGTCAGGTATCCTCTGGAGCAAGCAGTATTATCACTTTGATGTCGAAAAATGGCTGACCAGCAGCGATGGAATCAGTCCGATTAATGACGGGAAAAAATTTGGACGTAACCACGATTGGAAACACCTGAAAAATCAGGATATCATTGCCATGCCCGATAAATGGGAATATCCATGGTATGCAGCCTGGGACATGGCTTTCCAGTGTATTCCCATGTCCATGGTGGATCCGGTATTCTCAAAAAACCAGTTGCTGCTGATCATGCGCGAATGGTATATGAAACCTGATGGTCAGTTGCCGGCCTATGAATGGAATTTCAGTGATGTAAATCCGCCGGTACAGGCATGGGCCGCTCTGGAAGTCTATAAGATTGAAGGAGAAAAAACGGGCGCTTATGATGTCGATTTTTTAAAAAGAATTTTTCAAAAACTGCTGATCAATTTTACCTGGTGGGTGAACCGGAAGGATCCGAATGGAAACAATATGTTTGAAGGCGGATTCCTTGGACTGGATAATATCGGTGTGTTTAACCGGAGTATTGAATTACCCGGACAAATGCAGCTTGAGCAGGCGGACGGGACCAGCTGGATGGGGATGTATGCGCTTAACATGATGGACATGGCTTTGGAAATTGCCATGAAGGACATCACATTTGAAGATACAGCAACCAAATTTTTTGAACAATTTGTATTGATTGCTGAGGCCTTGAACGAACAGGGGATGTGGAATGAAGATGACCGTTTCTTTTATGATACCCTGGCCGTCGCTGGTTCCGCACCACTTCAGTTGCGAATTCATTCCATCGTGGGTATCACAACTCTTTTTGCAGTCTCCATTATCGAAAAGAAAAAGCTGGATAAGCTCGTCGATTTTCAAAAACGTATCAGCTGGTTTGAGAACTACCGGCTGAAAAATAATAAGTTCTGGCCCAACGAAGAAAAGACCGATGGTGATACGATACTACTCTCCCTGATTCCACGTGCCCGGCTGGTGAGTCTGCTCGAAAGATTACTGAATGAAGATGAATTTCTCTCCCCGGGTGGTATCCGGGCGCTCTCGAAGTATCATGAAAAAAATCCCTACTCCGTACGGATAGATAATGTTGACTATAATATCCAGTATGACCCGGGTGATTCCACTTCAAATCTCTTTGGCGGTAATTCGAACTGGCGGGGACCCGTGTGGATGCCGATCAATTATCTGATCATTCAGTCCATTCGCAAATACGGAAATTTTTATGGCAATGCTTTAAAAGTGGAATGCCCGGTAGGCTCCGGTGTATACATGAATCTGGAAGAAGTGGCTGATTTTCTCACCCAGCGTGTGATCAGTTTGTTTTTGCCGGATATTTCGGGCAGCGTACCTCAGTTTGGTAAGTACAACTGGTTTTATCAGCAACCGGGGAATGAACATTTGAATCTTTTCTACGAATATTTTCATGGCGATAATGGAATGGGCCTGGGTGCCTGCCATCAGACGGGATGGACGGCCTGCCTGGCTGAATTAATTGCGGCCCACCAGGAAAGTATCTTAAAACGTCAAACCGAACCAACACCCGAAATCACCGTGGTTGCATAGCTTTTTGTAGTTTCATCTTTTCTTATGGATCATATCAATAAAGACATTAGCGACCTGTTTGCCGTTTATAGTAAGGAGCCTGTCTTGTCTATCGACAAAATTCCGCAGTCCGGCAGCATTCGTATCTACTATAGAATCCGCACTGCCAGGAATTCTTTTATTGCCACATATGGTATCAATATCAGGGAGAACCAGAGTTTTATAAATTTCAGCCGGCACTTTAAAACCAAAGATTGCCCCGTTCCGGAGATTTATGCTGTGAATACTGAAGGCACAATATATATCCAGGAAGACTTCGGAGATATTTCCCTTCTGAACCGTCTGGAAGCTTTGGGTCCTTCTGATGAAGCATACGATCTGTTCAGGAAAAGCCTGAAGGCATTAGCACACCTCCAGATCCAGGGAGATAAAGGAATGGATTATGAAAACTGGTGCCTCACTTCCAGTGAGTTTGGCAAACAGGCCATTCTGAGTGACCTGCTTTATTTTAAATACTATTTTCTGGATACGCTCCAGCTTCCCTATGATAAAGAAAAGCTGATCGCGGACTTCGAAATATTTTCTACCGAACTCGGTAATACAGAATATAAATATTTTATGTTCCGGGATTTTCAGAGCAGAAACATACTGATCGAAAACGAAGAAGTTCATTTCATCGATTACCAGGGAGGCATGAAGGGCGCGATGCAGTATGACGTGGCATCCATGCTCTGGCAGGCTAAAGCCGAGCTGAATGATGCCTGGAAACATGGATTGCTGGAATATTATATGGATTGTGTAGAGACCGAACTGGGCGTGCCATTTAATAAAAAGGAATTTATCCGGCAATATCATGGATATGTTCTGATCCGTCTCATGCAGGTATTGGGTGCATATGGATTCCGGGGTTTATTCGAACGGAAAGCTCATTTCCTGGTGAGCATTCCATTAGGACTAAAAAATCTCCGGGCTTTTTTGCATCAGTATCCCATGGCGAAAAATGTTCCTGAATTTGAAAGAATTCTAAACCTGATAGTGGAGGATCATATCATCGAACGATTCATTCCTCCCCGCGCCAATGCCGAAACACCGCTGGTGGTTCACATCAACAGCTTTTCATATAAAAAATCCATTCCTCCGGATACAGGAGGAAACGGTGGAGGATTTGTTTTTGATTGTCGTGCTATTTTAAATCCCGGACGCCTGGAGATATTTAAATCCAAAACGGGTAGGGATAAGGAAGTAAAGGATTTCCTGGAACAACAAACAAAAATGCCCGAATATCTCAATAGTGTTTTTGACCTGGTCGATATTTCAGTGGAAGACTATATAAACCGGGGTTTTAAAAGTTTGATGGTTAACTTCGGTTGTACAGGTGGTCAGCACCGCAGTGTATATGCAGCCGATTCCCTGGCCCGCCATCTCAAAAATAAATTCGGGGTTACAGTCGATATACATCACATCGAACAGGAGTCGAAGGATTGGAAGAACGGGTAATTCAAATTGAGCAGGAATCAATGAAACCCCTGGTGGATCTATTATTTAAAGACGAATGATTTTTTAATAAATGCCTGTCAGGGGAACATCTTTTCAGCAACTTCAACTGATTCCGTTCTGCCAACATCAACAAGTTTGGAACCGGAATGATCAAAACCCAGGATCGAATGCGAAGCAGCGAGTTCGAGATAAACATCCACTATGGAAAATTTCCCTTCCTGTTGAATAAGAGGAAAGATTTCGGGAGAAATCAGGTGAATTCCGCTGAATGCTTTTTCTGTTAACGACGGAGCAAATATGGAGATTTTCTCTTCACCGGTTTTTGTATTTCTCCATCCGGATAATCTTTCATCCTGGTCGAAAAGAAAATGGCGCGAAGACTTCCGGTTTGTGACAGCCAGTGTGACCAGCGGTTTTTTTTCTTCATGATAAAAAGCCATCGCCTCCAGGTCCAGATCAGTGAGTATGTCAACATTCATCAGAACAAAAGACCCATAGTCAAAATAAGCTGCTGCCTTCTTTAAACCACCGCCTGTTTCCAGTACCTGACCCGTTTCGTCACTAATACTGATATCACTTCCCCATCCTTTATGTTTATGAACCGCCTCCAGTATCTGTTCGGAAAAATGATGCACATTCACGATCACTTCCCTGATCCCGAATGATTGCAGGTAAAGTATATTTCTTTCCAGCAGACTCTTTCCATTTACCAGGGCAAGCGCCTTGGGATGCTCGTTCGTCCACGGCTTGAAACGTGTGCCGAGTCCGGCCGCCAGGATCATCGCTTTCATCAGAGAACTGTATTTTGAACCAGACTGCTCTTGCCGGGATAGTCCGTATTAAAGTGGAGTCCCCTGCTTTCTTTTCTGAATTGCGCACTTTTTACGATCAGGAATCCTGTGGTGATCAGATTGCGCGCTTCACAAAGCTGGGGTGATAATAAGGTAGTTTCATACAAGGCTTCAATTTCTTCGTGCAGCAGATCCAGTCTCTTCAGAGCCCGTGTCAGACGGATATTGGTTCGCACGATACCCACATAATCGCTCATCAGTAATTGAAGTTCTTTGATACTCTGGGTTATTAAAATCATTTCATTGGGAGCCGTAGTACCTTCGGCATTCCAGTCTGGTATGTCTTCACGGAAAGAAAGTGACTCAATTCTTTTTATGCTATCCTCGTAACAACGATGTGCAAATACCATCGCTTCCAGTAGTGAATTACTTGCCAGGCGATTGGCGCCGTGTAATCCGGTGGATGCACATTCTCCGGCAGCATATAAATTACGAATGGAAGTGTGCCCCCATTCATCGGTTTTAATTCCCCCGCAACTATAGTGGGCTGCAGGCGCGACGGGAATCATTTGTGTTGCCACATCAATGCCAGCTGATTTACAGGTCTCATAAATATTCGGGAAATGTTCCATGAATTTTTTCATATCCATGTGCCGGCAGTCCAGGTACACGTGTTCCGTACCTGCTTTTTTCATTTCACTGTCGATAGCCCGGGCGACTATATCACGGGGAGCCAGATCCCTGCG
>DASSGT010000850.1:0-4703 GCA_035693345.1 Puia sp.
TGCTTGTATTCAGATTGCTGACGTGCAAATGGTCATAGTCCACGGCATTGCTCACCGGTTTCTTTTCATCATCATCGTAGATAAACTCATCGTTCACCAGGTTTAAATGGGCGAGATTCACCATCCATGTGCTTTCAGTCGAATTTTTTTTCTCCTGAGGCACAACAGATTTTCCATGAGCCAGCTGAAATTTAGTTTGATTCAAATCCACAGACTTCAGGTCAAATCGCGTGTTGTTCAGGTCAATGGAATTGGTCACTATGGAAAGCCGACCAATATTGATATTGGCTATTGAATTATTCACTTCATCGGAATAAACCAGTGCGATGGAATCGAGCCCGATCTTTCCCAATTGAAGTTGGACGGCCTCGCCCACCGAAGCTTTTTTAACCACCGAAGGTTTAGGGGAAGTGGCAGCGAAGGTGGGCTTGTATAATCTCATATTGCCATTCAATCCCCTCACCGAAAATTCGGGTGCTGCAAATATGAGCCGGCCGGGATCAAAGGTTTTGATCGTTGTCCGGAGATCAGAAAGAAAAACGCTTGCATCATTTCCCGTGGCATCATCCTGGTAATGGGCACGAATATTCGTCAGGTGAATATTTCCCAATTCAAATATCCAGGGACTTCCCTTTGTTTCTTTTTCCTGACTGGGATTTTTCGAAGCAAAGGCATTTATAACAAATGAATAATTAAAATTGGAATCCGGGAGCCGCCTTACCATATGAACGGTCCAACGATCCATTTCCAGATCACTCACTATTATTTTTTGATGGAACAGTCCCCAGAGGTTCACATCCAGGTTTAAATTTCCGGCAGATAGCAATGTGTCCTGATGCTGGTCTTCCAGGTAAATATTTTTCAGCAGAATATTTTTGGGGAAGTCAACCGAGAGTTCGCCAATGACAACTTTTGTGTGCAGTTTAGATTCGAGATATGACTGTATTTTCTTTCGTCCAAAATTTTGTACAGCGGAGGTCTGTAAAAGAAATATAACAATAACAAGCAGGAGCAGGAGAATGATGATGACCCTGAGGATAATCCCGGAGATGCGTCGGACTATTCGTTTTATCCTGGAAGACGGGATTTTGACCATATTTCGAATTCATTACCGGCGTAAACGACCCCAATTGTATCCTGTCTTGCACGTTTTTGAGATAGGAATGGAAATTCGATACCATATTGCCTTACGGATGATTGAAAGTCGGGATGACAGGATTCGAACCTGCGGCCCCTACGTCCCGAACGTAGTGCGCTACCGGGCTGCGCTACATCCCGAATTTTCTCTGTTTATTTTTACCGGTTTTTTACAGCCTGAAGTTAATATCATTTTTTTAAAATTTATTCGCCCCCGGGCGCCTCAATCGTAAGTATACTGGTAAATGATACCGGCTACTACGATAACAACGATGACCGCAGGGTTTGGGGAGCTGCCTGCGCATATAAATCTTAAATATTTCTATTTGTCATATCATTTATGATTACATTTATTTAGAATTCTGCCCCTTCGTTAGCCTCCTCTTCTTTACCCTGTACATTTTTAAACATCAAAAACTTCAAGCATGAAAAAAACGATTGCCATGGCACTTGCCATTCCACTATTCTTTGCCTGTTCGGGTCCAAAGACCGAAGACAAAGCCGCAGCAACGACAGATACGGCTGTTAAAGCTCCGGCAACACCGCTGCCCACAGAAATAGGAGATTCGAAGTTTGTGGATATTGGCAAATCCGGAAATGCGAATCTGTCGTCTGGCAATATCGATGCATGGATGACGAGTTTCGCCGACAACGCTGTCTACATCTGGAATAACGGAGATAGCCTGGCGGGTAAAGCAGCCATTTCAGCCTACTGGAAACAAAGAAGAGTATCTGTAATTGATTCCATTAACTTCTCTCAGGACATCTGGTTGGCCGTTAAAGTGAATCAACCTCAGAATGCGGCTCATTTACCCGGAAACTGGTTATTGGGCTGGTATCTGACACAGGCTAAATATAAAACGGGAAAGAGGATGGCTCAGTGGGTTCATACGGCAATGCATTTTGACGCCAATGATAAAATTGACCGGTTGGTTCAATTCCTCGACAGGGCGCCCATCAATGCGGCAACGAAAAAGTAATTTATTTCCCGACCCCTTCCCCTATATAGCAACGGCATGACATCATGCCGTTTTTTATTTCAGCATATCTTCGCTTTTGTATAATTGTTCTGAAATGAAAGTATTCAATGGGTTCTTTATTGTCATATTTATTGTATTTGCAGGATTGCAATACAACGATCCCGATCCCTATATATGGATGCCAATTTATTTGTATGCTGCTTTTTTGTGCTGGCTATCTATCAGAAACAACTTTCCCCGGTCAGCGTATTGGGCGGGTTTTATTGTGTATGGTGCGTATGCGCTGTACAAAGTATTTGATGAGAATGGTCTCATAGACTGGATCACAAAACACAGAGCTCAAAATATTGCGGGTACCATGAAAGCCGAAACACCCTGGGTGGAAGAAACCCGTGAATTTTTTGGACTGGTGATTGTTATTACCGTGCTGGCCATTAATTATATTTATTTAAACAGGCAGAGAAAGGCAATCTCAAAAGCAAAATAGTCACCCGAAATGAACAGTCACTGTAATAAAACCGGACGTTTTTCCGTCGGGAGTTATTTTGCAATCTGTTGATAGCAAAGGCTGTAACAATATGGCATTTTTTTAGCGGTTCACTACCACCAAATAGACGACCAATGTTTAGAAACTATTTCAAGACGGGTTTCCGCAATGTATGGAAAAACAAAACCTACAGCTTTCTGAACATCTTCGGTCTTGCCATAGGCATTGCCTGTGCAGGACTTATTTTTTTATGGGTGGAAGATCAACTGAATTTTGACAACGTTAATACAAAAAAAGAAAGGCTCTATTTCGCACGTGTAAATGCAAAAATGGATGCAGGTGTCTTCACACATGGGTCCACTCCCGGTCTGATGGCTCCGGTAATGCAGGCAGAAATACCGGCTATAGCAAATACCTGTCGAACATCGGAAAACGAAACTTCCCAGCTTTTTAGCATCGGTGATAAATCCATGTATGCATCGGGAAAATATGCAGAACCTTCCATTTTTAGTATGTTCACCCTTCCTTTCGTTCAGGGCAATGCAAGGACCGCATTTACGCATTTATATTCGCTGGTCATCACAGAAAAAACAGCGAAGAAATTTTTTGGCAATGACAAGAATGTGATCGGTAAAACAGTACGCGTAGACAACAAACAGGATTATATTGTTACCGGTGTGTTGAAAGATATTCCCACGAATTCATCCCTGCAGTTCGAATGGCTCGCACCTTTTCAAATATGGTATCAGCAAAGTCCCTGGGCTTATGTATGGGAAAATAATTGCCTGAGTACTTATGTCGAATTAAAACCCGGAGCGGATCTTGAAAATATCAACAAGCTGCTATACAATTTTGTACAAAAAAGAGCACCCACATCCAATGGTCATGTGTTTTTATTCGGGATGAAAAACTGGCATCTGTATGGCGAATTTGATAATGGCAAGCCTACCGGCGGAGGTTTCATAACCTATGTAAGACTATTCACCACGATCGCCTGGATCATTTTACTGATTGCCTGTATCAACTTTATGAATCTGGCTACGGCCCGGAGTGAAAAACGCGCAAGGGAAGTCGGCGTGAGAAAGGTACTGGGTGCAGGCAGGAAGAAACTGCTGATCCAGTTCATCGGAGAATCGGTTTTTATGGCATTGATTGCGGCTGTCATCGCTCTGATTTTCATGAAGCTGATGCTGCCCTCATTTAATACGCTGGTACAAATGGATCTGTCTTTGGGTTTGGATAATCCGGTTCATATCAGTGCTTTATTAATGATCATAATAATCTGTGGGCTCGTGGCAGGCAGCTATCCTTCCTTTTATCTGTCGTCTTTTAATCCCGTATCTCTGCTGAAAGGAATAAAAATGAAAACAGCAGGCGTTTCATTCATAAGGAAAGGACTGGTTGTTTTGCAATTCACGATCTCCATTATTCTCATCATTGCCACCATTATTATTTTTCAGCAGATAGAACATGTCAGAAACAGGAATCTGGGATTTAGCAGGGATCAGTTAATGGAGATCAGTTTGCAGGGTGATATGGCCAAACATTTTGATCCGATAAAACAGGATCTTTTGAATACCGGTATGATTGAAAATGTGGCACTGGCAGATCATCAGATTATATACGGCGGCAACAACACCGATAATATTTCCTGGCAGGGTAAGTCACCGGGTAAAGTTCTTATTTCATGGAGAAGTGTAAGCCCTGAATTTTTTCGCACATCCGGTATGAAAATCCTGGAAGGCAGGGATTTCGAGTCAACAGATACGGTGAATTATGATAAGTCTGCGATCAGATCGAATGCGATCATTACAAATTCTCTTGCCAGACTCATGGGCAGGGGAAATCCGCTGGGAAAAATCTTGTTTGATGAATACGATACGGCGCTTCATGCAACCGTCGTGGGTGTTGTCAACGACTATGTATACGGAAATATATATGGGAAGCCCGATCCGGTGATATTCTTTGCAACAGCCCCCCGTTTTGAGAATCTGATGTATGTGCGTATGAAATCCCTGGGCCAACGTGAACTTGCCATTTCAAAAATCGAAACAGTCATGAAAAAAGATAATCCCGCTTATCCCTTCGAATACCGGTTT
>DASSGT010000851.1:0-2463 GCA_035693345.1 Puia sp.
GCCAGGGTAAAATGCTATGCTTTTTTTCATATTTTATGAGGAGGGTCAGTAGCTGCTCGCGCTCGGCCGATTCACTGATGCCGGGTTTTGCGTCCATAATCAGGATAACGCGTTTTAATACTTCAACGCGATTTCCCTTGATTCTATCTGCGTAGTAAGATCTGTTCCCGGTTGTATACTTTAATTTAGTAACGACGACTTAAAATAATTGTTTTTCGTTTTTAGCAGGCTTCTTATCGTGTTATTGAGTAGAAAAGTTGGCCTTTGAACATTAATAAGGCCAATAAGCAGGTTTTGCAGTTATTCCACCGTGAAGCGTACAATCGACACAGAGATTGCTGGAAAAAAGGTAAACCGGGTTATGAAAAGGGTCCAGACCTTGTCCTACCATGCTATTTCCATAGGGACCTCCAGGAGGTTGAAAAAACTGGGAAATTTCTGTGGGTGCCACGGAATTTAAATAACAAGAGTCGTAATAAGGATGATAGTACCAAGGGTACACCTGGTTTTTATTAATAAATATTCTCAGTTTCTGCATTGTCGAGAAACTGATAAATCCGATACATTTTACATTGGGGTTATTTACACATTGAATATTTCCCAATTCGGAAAAAGGTTGAAGATCAAATAGTGTACCCAGCTGCTCGGTATTTTTCTTTAGGTTGGTCCAGAAATTAAAAGCTTCAACAGATATGGCGTATTGTTTGATCAGGTCACTATAAACCGCACTTATTTTCTCCGATCCGGTTGGAACAAATGCGACTTCATATTTGTATACAATATCACTGGACAATTTGGAAGTACTGGTTACCTTAATGTACGGATAAACCTGTGTTTGATAACATCTGAAGATTTGATTAAGCAGACTTCTAAAAACAATGTTATTTTCATTAATGTACTCCAAATAGGAGTCGAACGCAGAATGATATTCCCAGGTTTCCACATTTTCCCATCGATAATACCTGGTATTGTTACTTGGGTCATGTGTATTTACATATATATGTGCGCCAACTGAATCCTGGATCCAGTAAACTGAATCAATAGGCGGACTTGGTCGAACACTGCTGGGTTTTGAGCGAAATTCATTGCCATCACTGGTAACGATTTTTAACTGGTATAGTTGGCTTGTATCTAACGGCAGGTGATCGGTCACATACCGGCCGTTACCCAGACTAATAAAAGGAAATTCCACGCCTGAAATGCCCAAAACAGAAACTTCGGCACCTTGCTCTCTCATTGAAGGTGTCGAATCAGTCAGTGACTTCGTTCGGGATAGGGTAATGATGGTAGAATCATTTCCACTGATAACAATTCCATCGACGACTAAAATATACGGATTGTTTTTAATAGAAGGAGGGCTATAAACTTCCTTGCAATCCAATCCTCCCAGATTCAAAGTAAATATCAAAAGAATAAAGTATTTTAAATTCTTCATCATTGATGATATAATTTGAAACCATAGCAAGCAAATCAGTATGCCAACTGTATTTTAGATACATTGCAGGGATTCATCGAAAGCTAATTCGTCCACCTAAATTGCATGCACGATTTGACAAACCAAATAGGATATCTGAGTTTCCTAAATTTCACCAAGTTAAGATAAGCATCTAAAAGCAAAAAAAATTGAACTGTATTGTTGCCGCTTTGATTGACTTGCTTTATCAACGCAACTTTATTAAAAAGTAATATTGTAAGCTCCCCTTAAATCCGGGCCAGTCGTGATTAGAGTTTTCCAGTTTTTTGTAATTCCAGGGAAATAAAATTTTTGTATTCAACCGGCAGCATAAAGCCGAGTGATTTATGGAGACTGGAGCATAGGCTTTTAAAATCGATTTGTTAGGGCATCAGATCCAGTTCCGGCAGGATGCTATGTTTCTTTTCATATTTTGTAAGAAGGACCAGCAGATCCTCGCGCTCTTTTGATTCGGGTGTTCCGGGTTTTGCGTCCATGATGGTTATGACGCGTTTCAATGTTTCAATATACTGTGCGTTTGTTTTGATGATGTCCCCTTTCATAGTTTTCAGTTTTGATCCGAACCGGACAATAAAAATAAATATTATTTGAAACTTACACAAGGGTTTTTAGAGGTTAACCAAACCTTTATGATACGATAACAAAACGTTGTTGGTGGAAATGTCCGGGAAAAATAGTATATTCTCAAACTCCTGTGGGTTATTCTGTTCGCAGACTCCGTACAGGATTTGCAATGGCCGCGGTGATTGCCTGAAAACTTACCGTTGCCATAGCGATGATCAGTGCAAAAAAACCGGCAAGAATAAATTCTCCACCGTTTATAGTGATCCTGTAAGCAAATTCCTGTAACCACTGATTCATTCCCCACCAGGCCAGAGGAAATGCCATCAGTGTTGCTATGATAACGGGTTTTATAAACTCTCCGGTTAGTGTTGCCACGATACTGGCCACACTGGCTCCCAGCACTTTTCGGATACCAATTTCCTTTA
>DASSGT010000852.1:0-3074 GCA_035693345.1 Puia sp.
TACTCGCGACCGAAACCGGCGCATCTTTTTTTATGGTGAAATCCCTGAACAATGAAGAACTTATTCGGATCGTGAAAGAAAACAGGATACGTGCGGCGATCAGTGTAAATTGGAAGTACACCATTCCAAAAAACTTTCTCGATTTATTTGAATGCGGCATTCTAAATTTTCATTTGGGAAATTTGCCGGATTACAAAGGCAACGCCACGGTCAACTGGTCCATCATCAACGGGGAAGATAAAATATATGGTAACATTCATAAAATGGATCCTGAACTTGACGCAGGTGATGTGATTTCGAGAAAAGCCATTCCAATAACTGATCAAACCTATATTGCTGATATTTTGAAACAGGCGGTCCATGACGTGCCCGTTTTATATGAAGAAGCATTGTTAAAAGTTCTTAAGGAACCTAATGCATTTGTAGTCAAGGGATCGTTGAAAGGACTTCGTTGTTTCCCAAGATTACCGGAAGACAGTCAGATAAACTGGAATGAGAGTGCACGAAATATATGCCGGTTAGTCAGGGCCTCTTCAACGCCTTATCAGGGCGCGTTCAGTTTTCTTAACGGAGAAAAAGTAATCATCTGGAAAGCGGCGGAATTTGACTATGGAGAAAAGTTTCTGGCTGTTGCAGGCCACGTTGTAGGTATTCAAAAGGACACAAAAACGATTCGTGTTGCCTGCGGTGAAGGTATGCTGGAAATAATTGAAATAGAATATAAGGGTACAAGAATGGCACCTGCTGAAATGATTAAAAGTATTCGTTTAAGATTCAAACCGGATAACCATGCATGATTCAAACAATCGATATGTTTCTGTCATCATACCCATTTATAATGAGTATGAGGGTATCCCCTATCTGACAGAGAATCTGAATAATTTTTTCGGAGAATATCCGCATTTAGTGCCGGAAGTCATTTTTGTGAATGATGGTTCGAAAGACGGATCTGTCGGCCGATTAAAGGAAATGATGCACAAAAATTATCAGGCCAAAATAATCAGTCTCTCACGCAATTTCGGTTCCCATGCTGCTCTGAGGGCGGGTATCTCCATCGCTTCCGGCGACTTAATATGTTTCAATTATGCCGATCTGCAGGATCCTTTGGAACTGATACTCCAAATGGAGGAAAAAACAAGAGACGGAAACGAAATCATCTGGGCACATCGGGAAAGCACAAAAGTTTCCCTGGGAGAAAAAACATTTTCATCTGTATACGCCTACCTGATGAAAAAATTTGCCTTTAGCAATTTCCCCGAAAAAGGATTCGATATTGTGATGTTCAATAAGAAGGTAGCCGCCCAGGTTAAAACAAATGTGGAGGCGAATTCTTCCATTTTTTTACAAATCCTTGGCATGGGATTTCGGCAGACTTCTATTTCCTACAAAAAAAGAGAAAGAAAAACGGGCGTCAGCAAGTGGACGATGTCGAAAAAAATAAAATTATTTATTGATTCATTTGTTGCGTTTTCCTATGCCCCTATCCGAATGGTTACCCTGATCGGGATATCCATGTTCATTCTGGGTTCTCTCTGGACAGCTTATATTATCTTTCGTAAACTGGTATTTCATGATCTGGCCAGTGGTTGGCCTGCATTGATGTCCATCCTCACCATCGGTTTTGGAATCACCAATATCTCGCTTGGAATTATTGCAGAATATCTCTGGAGAACGCTCGACGCAAGCCGTAAAAGACCTGTTTTTATTATAGATGAAATTGTAGAACTATAAATCGTGTTTCAAGTAATTAAATAAAGATCATTATGAACAATAAAGTGAAAGACAGTGTTATCCTGGTGACCGGGGGAGCAGGTTTCATCGGTTCTTATGTTGTTGAAGAACTGATTCTTTTAAAGCCCAGGAAAATTATTATCATTGACAACCTGATCAGAGGCGGCTATCCAAATATGAAAAACTTTATCGGTAACACGCTGGTTGAATTTCACGAAGGAGATATGAGGGATCTGGACCTGTTGGAGAAATGTATTACAGATACTGATTACGTTTTCCATATGGCTGCTTTGCGCATCAATTCCTGCGCAGCCAATCCCCGGGAAGGATTTGAAGTCATGCTTAAATCAACATTTGAAGTCGCTTCTTTGTGCGTAAAACATAAAGTGAAAAAAGTAATCTACAGCTCAAGCGCATCAGTATACGGACTGGCCCAACACTTCCCTACCCCCGAAACAGACAACCCGTATAATAATCAGACTTTTTACGGTGCTGCCAAAATGTGGGGGGAACAACTATTCCGCAGTTTCAAATTTATGTACGGCCTGGATTATGTAGCTCTCCGATATTTCAATGCTTATGGCCCGAGAATGGATACTGACGGCAAGTATACTGAAGTCATGATTAAATGGCTTGATTGCATCCGTGACGAAAAAAATCCCCTGATTTATGGAGATGGATCTACGACCATGGATTTTGTGTATGTAAAAGATATTGCCAAAGCAAATATTGCCGCTCTGCAGGCAGATGTGACGGACGAGTCTTTTAATATTGGGAATTGTGAGGAAACCAGCCTCAAAGAATTGCTGGCCGTATTACTAAAAGTAAATAATTCAAATCTTTCGCCGGAATTCAGGGCAGAAAATTCCATTAATCCGGTTAGCCGCAGACTGGCAGATATTAGTAAGGCTAAAAATTTGCTCAGTTTCACGCCCACCATTTCACTTGAACAGGGTATGAAAGAATTAAGTGAATGGTATTTCGAAAAAAACAAAATAACTGTAAACGAATGATTCCAATAGCTAAACCTTATCTGACAAAAAAAGAGGCAAAAGCCGCGTACGATACGATATTAACAGGATGGATAACTCAGGGTCCTCGGGTTGCAGAATTTGAACAAAAATTCGCTGCTTACACCGGAGCTAAATATGCTGTGGCCGTTTCCAATTGCACAACGGCTCTTCATCTCGCAATGATCGTCTCCGGCATTGGTGCGGGTGATGAAGTCATATGTCCCTCTATGAGTTATATTGCTACTGCCAATGCCATCAAATACGTCGGCGCAAAACCCGTGTTTGCAGAAATAAATCCGGCGAATTATAACCTGGACATTCAGGACACTG
>DASSGT010000853.1:0-2755 GCA_035693345.1 Puia sp.
GGAAAAAAATCCACGCGAAACTCGCTAGGAAAAATGTAAGCATGATTTCAAAAGCAGGACGAAATAAAAGTTTTGGGAACAGGTTCCTCCGAAGATGACCGATTAATATATAGATACCATGTAAGAGACCCCAGGCAATAAAGGTCCAGTTGGCACCATGCCACAGACCACTTAAAATAAATACGACGGATACATTAAAAATGTATTTTGACAAAGCCACCCTACTCCCACCCAAAGGATAATATAAGTAATCCCTGAACCAGCGGGAAAGGGTAATATTCCAACGTTGCCAGAAATCCCTAAGCGACCGGGCCAGGTAAGGCCTGTTGAAATTGGTTGAAAGTGTAAATCCCATTGCCTTCGCGGACCCAATGGCAATCAGCGAATAACCCGCAAAATCGCAATAGATCTGAAAAGAGTAAAAAAACACAGCTGTTAGCAACGCCAGGCGGCTGTGAAAAGCAACATCCCGGAAAATATAATCCACATAAATTCCAAGTCTGTCAGCCACCACGACTTTCATAAAAAATCCCCAAAGCATGAGTCTTAAGCCGGCAATGATCCCGTCAAACTTCACCGGGTGTTTTTCATAAAACTGATGAATGAGATTTTGCGGGCGTTCTATCGGACCCGCGACCAATTGAGGATAGAACATAACATATAATGCGTATATTCCTAAATGCCTCTCAGCTTTTTGATTTCCCCGATACACTTCAATTGTATAGGACATGGCCTGAAACGTATGAAATGAAAGGCCGATCGGTAAAGCCCATTTCCATGTAAAAAACAATATCGGGTGAGCATACAACCGTAACGAAATCAGGTTCAGATTACTTACAAAAAAATTATGATATTTAAATATAAAGAGAACGGTTAGATTACTAACGATACTCAGCGTCAGATACAGACGTCGTCTTCCTCCCCGATTAGATTCGATCAAAATACCAGCTGCATAATCAATTCCGATGATTAAAAAAAGAATCAGCAGATACCCAGGAATTAAAAAAGCATAGAAATAGCAGCTCGCCGACAATAACAGCAACCATCGCCATTTCTGATTGATGGCGTAAAAAGCCACTGTTACTGCGAGGAAAAAAAGTAAGAAGGGGAAGGAGTTAAATAGCATAGTATGTTGGGGCAAACATACTATGGATAAATTACATATAGCTTAACCATTTTTGGTCAGGCAGATGGGCCCGTTTATATCCGGCATACCATTTACAAAGCGGGTACATGAATAGTATTAACAGAATCCAAATCAGGTAAACCGTTAATAAATTATAACCAAATCCCTTTAATTCGGGCACGCGGTTTACCCTGTCTGATAATATCATATTATACCATCCAAAACCGGAAATATTTGCAGCTATGAGTGCAGCCATGTGAATAACATAAATATGAACCACGTAATAAAAGAATGGCACTCGGCCGAAAACAACGATTTTTTTTGCGAATGAATTCAAAGGCCTGTTGACCAATCCGAGAAAAGCGAGTGCCGGACCCAGCGTCATCAAAATATAAAGTAAAGACGGGGGATACTTTGTAACATTGAGAAATGATAACAAAGTGAGTGATCCCATTTTCTGGTTCCTCCAGAATGCAGCATCTCCATAAAAATTCAGTGTTCTCAGGAAAAGAAAAAGTTCCATCGAAACAAAGCCCAGTAAAATCAGCAGCTTCATCCTTTTTTCCGGATCATAGTGTATGCTGAATAAACTTCCCAGATAATAACCTATGGCAAGTATCCCGATCCAGGGAAGGACCGGGTACATGACATATATATGAAACCGTCCAAATTGAAAAACTGAGGGCTCGTGTAATACGGACCATAGAAAAGCCAAACCGCCTGTGCCCTGTACATGCACCTGATCCAGCAGATTATGGGCCGCCACGAACAATACGGCGATCAGAAGCATGACAGTCCGGTTTAAATAAATCATAGCGGATAAAGCAATCATGCTGATCCCGATTGCCCATATAACCTGTAAATTAAAATATGGATACGTCGGATTGAAAGTCTGTCCCAACCCAATGATAAAAAGTTCAACGAAGATCAGCCACAAACCACGTGAAAAAAGATACTGTGCAACTTCCTTCTTTGTTTTCCGGACGCCATACAAATAAGCGGAGACTCCGGCAAGAAAAACAAAAACCGGCGCACAAAAATGTGTGACCCATCTTGTAAAAAATAAAGATATCGTAGTATGATCCAAATTGGTTGGTTCATAAAAATACGCGGTCTTATGAAAGAAATGACGGACATGATCCAGCGCCATGATGATCATCACGATGCCCCTTAAGAGGTCAATGGATTCAATCCGCCGGGCTACCACATTGTCGGTGGCTAGTCTGATGGAAGGGTTGTTGGTTAATGTAAGGGTTGGCATACGATGAGACGTTTGGTTGTTTATCTGAATCTTTCTCACGGCTGAATTTCAAAAAGGAACCGGATGCTTACTTTCGCTGTTTCCGGTTCCACCACCTGTTCCCGTTTTATACCATGAAGAATAGTTATTGCTATTTAAACAAGAGATAAAAGTATTATTCAAATAAATAAGAAATGAACAGCAACCTTCCACCGGCGGCTATCAGTTTATTTGCGGTATGAATTATTTAACCATGGGGTTGGCAGTTGGCAGTTGGCAGTTGGCAGTTGGCAGTTGGCGGTTGGCAGTTGGCAGTTGGCAGTTGGCGGTTGGCAGTTGGCAGTTGGCAGTTGGCAGTTGGCAGTTGGCAGTTGGCAGTTGGCAGTTGG
>DASSGT010000854.1:0-3850 GCA_035693345.1 Puia sp.
TGACCCTCGCAAACTTCCCGTCCTGTTTTATTCAGGAGACGGATCAGTGTTTTTGCATATCCGGGATCGGTTTCACTCAGGTAATCATAAGCTTGTAACAACATCACATCGCCGGCCAGCAGGGCTGTGGATTCGTCATACTTCGTATGTACGGTTGGGCGTCCCCTGCGAAGCGGCGCTTTATCCATGATATCGTCATGAATCAAGGTAAAATTGTGGAAGAGCTCCAGCGCGACGGCTATTTTCCAGGTATCTGATTGAATGGATGTAAATAACTCATTACCCAGCAAACAAAGTACGGGACGGATTCTTTTACCACCGTCCTCCAGCATATAATGGGCGGCACCGTAAAGGCTTTCCGGCTTTTCCGGAAAATGTTTTTTATTGAAATAAGTCGTGAACTCCTGCGATAATTCCTGGAAACGCAACACAATTATTAATTGTTAAATGTTAATTGTCAATTTTACTTCCACACTTCCAGTCTTCCATACTTCCATACTTGCTTTAAGCTTTACGCTTTAAGCCTTAAGCTTTAAGGACCCACTCATAATCCAGTTGTCTCTTCGCCAGATTGGCCGACACCACCCGGATGGTAATCTTATCTCCCATCCTGAATTTTCTGCCACTGCGTTTACCAACCAGTGCATATTCGGTTTCAATCAGGCGGAAATCGTCATATTCCATCAGACTATTCAGACTCACAAGCCCCTCACACTTATGCAAAACGGTTTCAACCCAGAATCCAAAGGCTGCCACACCACTGATGACTCCTGCGAAACTGTCGCCCACAAAATCTTTCATATACTCAACCTGTTTATATTTATTGGCAGCCCGTTCGCTGTCCATCGCCGCGCGTTCCCTTTCACTGCAATGCCTGCATTGCTCTTCCAGTTTTTTGTGTAACTGGATTTCTTCATCCAGCACTTCCTGGAGAATCCGGTGGGTCAGCACATCCGGATACCGGCGGATAGGAGAAGTAAAATGACAGTAGTTCGTAAATCCCAACCCATAATGTCCTATATTTTCCGTGGTATAAACCGCCTTGGCCATAGTGCGTATTCCGAGCTGCTCCAGCACATGCTGCTCAGGTTTACCCTTTACATCATGCAGCATCAGGTTGAAGGAGGCCGCAATACCCTCGGGGGTTTTGGTATCAAACTGATGACTATATTTTTTTGCGAATTCAACAAAGGGTGCCAGTTTTTCTTTGTCCGGCGTATCATGCACCCGGTATGGAAACGGAATCGGCTTTTTCTTGATTTTTATTTTCGCAACATGACTCGCTACGGTCCGGTTGGCGAGCAGCATGAATTCTTCAATCAGCTGATGGGATTCCTTACTTTCCTTTACCAGGATGCCAATGGGTTTTCCTTTCTCATCCAGTTTGAATCGCACTTCCACGGAAGAAAAATTGATGGCCCCTTTTTTTATACGCTGCTTGCGGAATCGCTGGGCAAGATGATGCAGTATGCTGATTTCTTCAGAATAATCTCCTGAATTCTTATCTATAATATCCTGAACATCTTCATAGGCATATCGATGATCGGAATGAATAACTGTCCGGCCCAGCCAGTATTCTTTTATTTCTCCTTTATGCGTAATATGAAATACCGCGGAAAAACAAAGTTTGTCTTCGTGCGGTCGAAGCGAACAGAGTTCATTAGAGATTCTTTCCGGCAGCATCGGATTTACACGGTCCGGCAGATATACTGATGTCGCACGATCATACGCTTCTTCATCCAGTGCGGTACCGGGTTTTACATAGTGACTCACATCGGCAATATGAACACCGATTTCATAGATCTCATTTTTTAATTCACGGAATGAAATGGCATCATCAAAATCCTTTGCATCTGCCGGATCAATAGTGAAGGTTAATACTTTTCTGAAATCCTTTCTTCCGGAAATATCTGATTCCGGAATAATTTCCGGAAGCGTTGCTGATTCTTCCAAAACCTTTTCAGGAAACACAATATCAAAACCGTTTTCTATCAGGATCTCCTTCATCACCCGGTCGTTTTCATCGGCTTCATCCAGTACCTGTAATATTTCTCCCTGTGGTTTTTTGTTCTTTCCCCAGTCTGTAATGCGAACGATCACCCGGTCGCCGTCAACGGCTCCGTTTAATTTGTTCAACGGAATGTATACATCAGGCATTGGCCTGGCTGTTTCCGGAATAAAAAAAGCAAAGCCCTCTCCCATTTCAATATGTCCGGGAAAGTCAGTCTGTTTTCTTTCTACCACCGATTCTACCGCTCCCTGCACCCGGCCGTTGCTGCCTTTGGATTGTGTGATGCGCACCAGCACGGAGTCTCCATGCATGGCTGTATTAAAATCGTTCGGACGAACCAGTATATCTCGTTCCAGTGCTTTGGCAATCACGAATCCCATGCCCGATCGCGTGACTTCCAAAACGCCCTTATATAATTGGGCGCCCGATTTCTTTTTTATCTTTTCTGTTTTTTTATGACCCATGTCTTTTTAAGCTTGATCAGGAAATTCCTGAATGAATGTAGTTATTAAGCGTGTAAACTGATTTTCTTCGTTGAACATAAACACCGGTTGAATGGGCATAACAAAGAAGGGCAGTTCCCGCAGTTGTTGTGAGAATTTCTGCAAACGCACGGCATCTTTTTCCGTCGTCAGCAGAATCTTCCCGGTTGATTCGATCTGATTGAATTTTTTAAGAATATAGTGCAGATCATCAATTGTGAAAATATGATGGTCGTTGTAGGCGAGCTCATCATATCCGTTAAAATTCTCTTCCAGGTGTTTTTTCAACGCACCCGGATTGGCAATGCCGGTAACCAGCAATACCTCGGCTTCTTTATTGGGCTTCCAGGGCTCCCGCGTGATCACCTGGTAGGGAACTCCATAGGAAATGGCGGTAAAAAAAATCTGCTGGTGCGGACGCGGTTTTATTTCCCGGATGAGGTGACTTTTCTCTGCCAGCGAAATATCGGGTGCACATTTCGTAACGACGATGATATCGGCACGTCGTGCACTTTTCGGCAGATCCCTCAGATCACCCGTTGGAAGAAACCAGTCGCGTGTAAATAGATTGTTGTAGTCCGTCAGCAAAATATTAAATCCCGCTTTTACCCAGCGGTGCTGAAATGCATCATCCAGCAGAATTACCTGGGTGTCCGGCTTGTCATGTAAAAGCTGGGGTATGGCCACTACTCTTTCTTCTCCTACTGCCACAGTCAGGTTGGGAAACTTACTAAAGAACTGCATGGGTTCATCTCCGATCTCCAGTGCTGTGCTTTCTTTTGTCGCTAGCGCATAGCCGCTGGTTTTTCTTTTATATCCGCGGCTGAGTACAGCCATCCGGAAAGATCCCTGCAATTTTCCAATCAGAAATTCAACCATCGGCGATTTGCCCGTCCCTCCGACAGCCAGGTTTCCAATACAAATGATGGGCAGATTGAAGACCGAGCCCCTGAGTAGATTTTTGTCAAACAACCAGTTCCGGATATAAATAATCAGCCCGTAAATCAGCGAAAAGGGAAGCAGGAGCATCCTGACGGGCTTCAGTAACGGATAGTTGAGATTGATCATAACGGCTTATAAAGATAACCCATTCCTTCCGGCGGGATACTTTCTGCGGCCGCTAAGATCGACTCTTTCGACAGCGTGTTCATCAGGGGAACAGAAAACAGGGCCGGATAACCCGACCAGCGCACAATTTCCTGTTCATAATTCATATACTGATCGTTGAAAACCCAACCCGCAACATCAAGACCGTGCTGACGGCAGATCACTGCTGTCATCAGCGAATGATTAATACTGCCCAGATAATTCCTGCTCACGAGTACCAGTCTGGCATCCAGCTTTTTTATCAGGTCGA
>DASSGT010000855.1:0-5660 GCA_035693345.1 Puia sp.
TAACCCGAAAAGATCAGTGCACGTTCCATGGTCTGATTGGCCATCCACCAGTCACCGGCGTAAATATTCAAATCATTGGAACCATCCTGTAAGAATATTTTGACTGGCCGGGGTTCAAATTTTCTCACCAGTGTTGGATATCGATCAGCTCCGCGCAGACCCACATAAGTACCGATCGAAGAAAATACCTTCGAAAATTCAGCCGGCCTTTCCCAGGCAACTGTAAAAGCACAGACGGCTCCGCTGCTGGATCCACCGATGGCACGGTCGTTTCCGTTTTTTGACAGGTGAACGGCGCGTCCATCTGATGTATGCTGCTTTTCCGCGAAGGGTAGAATTTCCTCCATTAAAAATCGTGCATAGGCATCTCCCAACCCGTCGTATTCAAAACTTCTGTTGAAACGATTCAGCGCACTGGACGGATCTTTCGCTTTTATCACACCGGGTGTAATAAATATGCCAATGGTAATGGGCATTTCTTTTTGATAAATCAGATTATCAAAAACAACCGGCGCATTCCACTGGATGCCATCCTGGTTAACGTACACGCAAGCCGGCTGTGCCGGATTATACTCTGCAGGCACATATATGGATACATCCCGCGTAGTACCGGGAAATATTTTAGAACTGTCGAAAATTAATTTTATGATTTCACCTTTTGGAACACCGTTATGAACGACCGAAGCGGAATCCACGGAGTAATTTTCTGCAGGAATCTGGGCGGTCAAATACAACTGCGGAAACAGGAAGGCAATCAGCAATAGTTTTTTCATTGTGTATAAATCCATGGTGAATAAAAGATTTTATCGATCGAACGCTCTGTATTATATGAGTAAGAATAACCCCAACTTTGATTCTTAACAGTTAAAAATACATTGTTATGTGATTAGGACAAACATTAACAACAGCCGGATAACCATTACGCCTACATTACATCGTTGCCGGTTATTCTACCGGTAAATAAATAAAGTAAAATGTCGAATATCACACAGTTAGTAAACGTGGAAAAGAACATGACCACTTTGAAAAAAGGCGTTCATGCATCAGGATTGGATCAGGTATTGAGCGGCAAGGGGCCGTACACTGTTTTTGCGCCAACGGATATCGCTTTTGCGAAACTGGACAAGGGCGTACTTGATAATTTGCTGAAGCCGGAAAATAAAACAAAACTCGCCGACTTATTGAATCATCATGTAGTGGAAGGAAAAGTCAACTTCAAAGACCTGAAAGATGGTGAAAAGCTGAAAACAGTCAATGGCAAGCAACTGGTGGTGCACATCAAAGATGGTCATACAACTGTCGACGGCGCTGTCATTCTTAGTCATGACGTGCAGGCTACGAACGGAATCATTCATTCTCTGGAAACAGTGATGTTTAAAAACTAGGTATTTAAATTACCGTTTGAAAAAGCCATCTCCCTTGTGGCGGGATGGCTTTTTCTTTGTTTGCCGGATTTCCTATCTTCAGGAGATTAACTCCCAATCGTCTGATGAACCCGCTAACAACCAAAAGAATAACTTCCATCGATTTTTTAAGAGGACTGATCATGATCATTATGGCCCTGGATCATGTACGCGATTATTTTCATGCGGATGCTTTCCTTTATGATCCGCTGGATTTAAGCAAAACAACATTAGTACTTTATTTCACCCGGTGGATCACGCATTTTTGTGCACCCATCTTTGTATTGCTGGCCGGGACCTCCGCCTTTTTATCCGGTCAGCGGAAAACAAAAAAACAGCTTTCTCTTTTCCTCTTAACCCGGGGCATCTGGTTAATGATCCTCGAAGAGACCGTCGTGAATTTCGAATGGTTTTTCAACATTCATTTTAATTTTTTCATATTCGGCGTAATCTGGGTACTCGGCCTTTGCATGGTCATCCTGGCAGGGTTGATTTTCCTTCCCAGAAAAGTGCTGCTGGTAATCGGACTGATCATGGTGGCAGGCCATAACCTGCTGGATAAAACTGTGGTTCCGCAAAATGATGCACTTGGATTTTTTTGGGGCATACTTCACGAACAGAAATTCTTCCGGATTGGTCAGGTGCATATCGCGGAGTTTTACCACTTAATCCCCTGGGTAGGCGTGATGACTCTTGGATATTGTCTGGGTGGTTTATATGCCAGTGATTTTGACCCATTGAGACGAAAAAAAATCCTGTTGCGAATTGGCATCGGCTCCTGGATTCTTTTTATCATTATCCGAAGTATCAATGTGTATGGCGATCCGCATCCGTGGACCCCACAGGCCAGTCCATTGCTGACCCTGCTTTCTTTTTTGAAAATTCACAAATACCCGCCTTCGCTGGATTATCTTCTTGTCACGGAAGGATTTGCCATGATATTCTTAAGTACGACTGAGAATGTGTCCAACCGGTTTACGAAGTTTATTTCCGTGTATGGGCGAGTACCGATGTTTTACTATTTATGTCATCTTTTGCTGATCCACCTGGGGGCCATGCTGGCAGCTATACTTACAGGGTATCATTGGTACGATATGATTTCCTTCGACGACTGGATCACAGAATTGCCCCGGTTTAAGGGTTATGGGTTCAGCCTGGGCGCCGTATACCTGATCTGGATAGCCGTCATTCTGATCCTTTACCCACTCTGTAAGAAATATGATAGCTATAAGTCCCGTCACAAGGAAAAATGGTGGTTAAGTTATCTTTAAACAGGACAGCCAACAGGGTAGATTTTCTTTAGTAAAAAGCAACCCTTTGGCGTCATTGGCAGTTATAATAAATGGGCAGCCGTTGTTATACCCGAACTGAATGTGCCAATTAGGTGTTTATGAAAAATATTAAATCCCTGTTGTTTTTAATCCCTGCCCTTTCTTTTTTAATCATCTCCTGTTCAAAGAATCCTGTTTCAACCAGTGACAAACCCATTTTGTTACTTTCGAAATCCACTGTCAAGATCGGTGAACCGATGTGTGCCTCATTAACCGGACAAGCCAATAATACAAATGTTGCCTGGACATCGGATTCAGGCGCTCACATCTGGCCCACTTCAAATACCGATAGTGCGATCTACATTTTTACCAGACCCGGAACCTATACGATAAAAGCAAATTTTCAATCCCATATAAATGGTTCGAACGATAGTACAGATGGAAATGTAACCGTTACGGATAGTATATTTTCTGACTCCGGTGCGGCCACCTGTGATGTGATCGCTGTAAAAAATCTTACTCCAGACGATCAGATAAATCTTACACCAGTGGATTATTCTGATACCGGACTCGTTTTTGTGGCGCATTCAACCAACCTGTACAATCATTCACCTTTACTGAATAGTAATGGGAACATTCAGGTGTCGGACCGCGGTTTTGAAGTGGATATCAGTTCAGCATTGATATTTCCCTGTTCCGGGCCGGCTTCTCCGGCACCAGCAGTTGGTCTGGTCGCCCTCACCGGGCTTTCCAACAGGACATACACACTAACCTTTAAGTTAAACAATATCACTTATTCGGGCTCGATGACAGTTACAGACTCCAACATCGTTTTTAACTGGACCTATTCATACGGCGTAACCATTTCCCCCCTGACGATTCAGAGAAGGACACATTAATTAATAATCAGGCACAACTTCTATATATAACTGATCTTTGGCAAATGCACAGTTATAAGAAATCTTCTACGTCATGGAATGCCCTATTATTTTTTGCCTTCCTGATTCCATTTTTTGCATTTATTCCCTGCAGCGGCCAGAGCCTCACGGGTAAGTGGAACAGGGTCTCAGGGAAAAAATTTTATACCGCGGAATATTCAAAATCTTTGGGCAAATCCTCGGCAGATATTTTAACGGACACTGATGGTGAAGAAGTGGTTGAATTCAGGAACGATCACTCCTATATTTCCACACTCACCATTCAGGGCATCCCTCCTATCAAACTGAAAGGAACATGGTCGGTTTCCGGAGATCAGTTAATTCTGAAAATGGATCCTAAACAGGAAAATCCTATGTATAATCCAAAAAGCAATGTTGATCAGCCAACAAATACTTTTACCGTGAATGGAAATAAATTAACTCTTATCGCGACCGTACCGGATAATAATCCGCTGAAGAAAAATATGAAAGTAGAAAAGCTGGAAGAAAATTTTGTGAGATTATAATCATCTGCTTCAATTATTTCAAATCCCGATATGTTATCAGCTGAATTCCTTTTTGTTTTATAGCCGCTTTCACTTTATCACTGGTAAATACATCTGTGACGCCCTGCCTGTCTTCGCAAACGTTTTCGTATCCGATATGATAAACGGCTTTTAATTCATCATTGCACAGGCCGGGGTGATCCAGAAAAATATAGGTTTTGCCAGGCTCCAGCTTATTGAGCATACGAATAAAGCTTTCTATCTTTTCTCCGGAAGTTTTATGCGGTCCGTCATATCCGATAAATCCTTTGTAATCCCATTCGGGATCTACGGGTATTTTATATTCCTTCGCAAGCCGGTTGGCCAGGGTGCGCACTTCGGGTGACAAATTTGTGCAACCCATATGAGCCGAGAAATGGCTGATATTCGGAATATTTTTTAGTGCCAGTTCAATCTGTGCACGGAATTCCTTTTCCACATCTTCAATTTTCCAATGATGCTCTAAGATGGCTCTGCCCGGATAATTCTTATTGGGATAAACCATCGGGAAAAAATATCCGGCTGAATCTTTCAAACTGGAACAATCTGTCAGCGGCCTCCATTTTATATTTTCCCATTCACTCGTAAGATCCAGATGAACACCTACGTCGATACCCGGATTCTGTTTTAAGAGTTTCACTGCTTCAGGAAACCAGGGTGAAGGCACCAGTACTTCAATGGACTTCTCAATACCGTGCTGATAGCACATAATCAGGGCTTCATTACCTGAATGTGTATAACCCATATCATCACCGCGAACCAGAAGTCTGGGGGGCTGTTGGGCAACGGATGCATTCAATAGACAATATAAAAACAGGAAGAAGAATATTTTTTTCATGTTTGTAATTTATTGCAATTGATAAATACATGCCTCATATGGATTTAAGCCGGCGACAGCACTACCCTGCATTCTCTGATCGTTTGACAAAAGAAGTTTCGCGCCTGTGAGTGGGATTTCAATATTCACCTGCGATTTTTGAGATGAAAAATTCAGGAGGATCAAAAATTTTCTGCCGTCCCCTTCCCGTGAATACGCATAAACCGTCGGATTATCCTTATCCAGCAAATGGTATTTGCCATATACCAATGCGGGATTATTTTTTCGCAGCTGTACCAGTTTTCTGAAATAATGGAGGCAGCCGTTGGGGTCTTTTTCTTCTTTTTCGGCGTTTATTATTTTGTAATTCGGATTCACTGGTATCCACGGAGTACCGGTGGTAAAACCTGCATTCGCCGAGTCGTTCCACTGAAACGGCGTACGCCCATTGTCCCTGCTTTCGAATCTTAAGCGTTTCAAATAGGCACCCGTATCACCCTGGATAGATATCAGATGCCGGTATTCATTGTGCGCGGGCATATCCCGGAAATCATCGATCGTATGAAATACGGAATTTGTCATGCCCAGTTCATCTCCGTTATAATAGTATGGTGTACCCCGCATGGTCATAATAAAAGTGCTGAGCATTTTAGATGAAAGCGCCCGGTATTGCGGCAGATCGCTTCCAAAACGACTCACCATCCTTG
>DASSGT010000856.1:0-4378 GCA_035693345.1 Puia sp.
CATTTCATGCCTTCAAAAAAAACGATGTGGCGGGAAGTGAAGGACTGGCTGTTTTTCTTCCGTTCAGCAAAACGAAAATATATAAGACTGAATGAATATGAAAGAGACGGGATTTTTCAACCAGGACACCGGTTTACAAAAGAATTGAAAAGCAGTTCGTTCCTGGCCAACATAATACCTGTTTTAACAAATCATCTTTAACTCAATGAAAATTATTATTATGAAAACAAATCAATTCAATAATAAAATCTGTCTGGTAACCGGCGCTTCCAGCGGCATCGGAAAAGCTTTGTCACAAAAGTTAAACAGCATGGGCGCTATCGTAATTCTCACTGCGCGAAACAGAGAAAATCTGGAATTAGTAAAAGCAGATTGTACATATCCGGATAGAACGCGGATCCTGCCCTTTGATATGGAGGATATAAATAAGATTGAATCTTTTGCCCGGACTGCGTGGAATGTATTTCAAAACATCGATTTTGTTTTTTTAAATGCAGGAATGGCGATACGGGATATGGTGCATCTCACTGATCTGGGAATGGTTTATAAGCAAATGAATATAAATTTTTTCAGTCCTGTTGCACTCAGTAAAGCCCTGTTGCCCTATATGCGGGAAAAAAAACAAGGTTGTTTTGTCGTTACCAGCAGCTTGTGCGGAAAATTCGGAGTGCCTAAACTAAGCGCGTATTCAGCATCCAAGCATGCATTGCATGGGTTCTTTGAATCTTTACGTGCAGAATATGAATCGGACGGAATACATGTCACCATGATAACGGCTGGTCTCGTCAAAACAGATATTACAGTTCATGCATTAAAAGGAAATGGAACCATCAACGGAAAAATGCAGGAGTCGGTAGCAGGAGGTATTTCTCCGGAAGCGTGTTCAAATGAAATCGTTCGGGCTGTTGCTGTAGGAAAATGCGATGCCCTGGTCGGTGGAATCGAAAAATACAGTGTGTTGGTTAAAAGGTTTTTTCCCGGGATACTCAGAATGGTTATAACCCGTCACCCGATGAAAAAATTAAGAAACGCCGGCCTTTTGCCGAAATCATCATTTACAGCGCCAGATTCATCCAACATGTACCGAACCAACATACAAACTATCGCTGACCTCATTCCCGTTGGCAGATAAAAAACCGATATAAGTATGTACAAGGCGTCCGGTGAAATTGGCCAAGTCAAAAATAAGCCTGCCCTCAGATCTTTCGGCCAGATCGAGTCCGTATACCCAGCCGTTCACTATTTCAGGACAATAGATGGAAACAAATGCCTTGTCGTTGGAACGCGCTTGTCCCGACCCGCTATTGTCAGTCCAGCTAAACATGATGTTTCCCGGTGGCTGGGATCTGACTTCTGATTGCTTTATGTTAGGCAGATCACCTCTCGTCAGGAGCGCCATTTCATACTTAATTACCAGATCAGGAAACGAGCCCGAGACCGCATTTTTCACATTATAAGAAAAAGCTTTATTGTACCCGGACAGATCGGGATTGTCTGTTTTATTTGTAATGTTCAGAAAAGGAATAATAGGCCCCAGGAACTTATTCATCAGTGAAAATTTCACGCGTTGCTGAGCCTGTAAAAGAGAAGGTTTCCGGGACTTACTGATGTCTGGAAGGCCACGCATGAGAGGCTTACCTCTGGAGACATAGCCGACGACAGATCCTACCTTGCCCGAAAAGGGCCCATTGATGCCATTAATAAGTTTTCCCATAGTGATTGGATTTTTTGTTTTTCAGGAACTGGATAACAGTTGAATTAGTACAACATATGTTCCAAAAGCGTAATCTGTTCGTGAATTATTGTGTTTTTGTAAGAAAATTCTTAGAGGTTCATTGGACTCAAAGTCCCGGGAACCTCCTCCAAACCTCCTCCAAACCTCCCGGAATTTACGTACCCGATACAATTCCGGTATTCTACTAAGCCGGAAAATTCTTCGTTGCAAAAAGAAAAAACCCCCTGTGGAAACAGAGGGCGTCTAACGATTGCTTGCTATATAAAAAATTACTATGTGTGAATTATTGACGTTGTACACAAACATAAATAACAAATCACAAAAAACAACAATTTAATCATGAATTAATGAATAAATAATTATATATTAATTTTAGTAATGTGTAGTTAACTCCTGTTTGCTTTTATCAGTTGTCCGGGCCGGATAAACTTCCAAGGCGGCTTGCAGAATATCCATTGCCGAGGCGATGGATTCCTGGTTAAGAACATAGGCCAGGCGGACTTCATTGAGCCCCGAACCCGGAGTACCGTAAAATCCGGATGCCGGAGCAAGCATGACGGTTTCTCCCTTGTAAGAAAAGTCTTCCAGGAGCCATTGACAGAAAACGTCAGCATCCGGAACTGGGAGGCTGGCCATTGCATAAAATGCGCCGCCGGGATTGGGGCAAAACACACCGGGCATTTCATTCAATCTTTTTACCAGGAGATCCCGTCGTTTGCGATATTCTTCCCTGGTCGTGTCAAAGTAATTCTCGGGCAAATCCACAGCAGCTTCCCCCAGAATCTGGGAGAAAGAAGGCGGACTGAGTCTTGCCTGGGCGAATTTCATGATGATATCGTGTAAGGGCTTATTTCGCGTGATCAGGGCACCGATTCGCCCCCCACAGGCACTATATCGCTTGGAAATGGTGTCCATTAATACGACTTTGTCATCCATCCCCTGTAATTGCATGGCGCTGAAATGCGAGCCTTCATAACAGAATTCCCGGTAAGCTTCGTCACTGAACAGGTAAAGATTATATTTCAAAGCCAGTTGCCTGAGCGTTTCCCATTCATCAGTACTGTACAGGTAACCCGTAGGGTTGTTTGGATTACAGATCATGATGGCCCTGGTCTTTTTTGTAACTGCTTTTTCAAAATCCTCGGCGGAGGGCAACGCAAAGCCGGTGTTGATATAAGATGTTACTGGTACCACTTTTACGCCCGCTTCCACAGCAAACCCATTATAGTTGGCATAGAAGGGTTCCGGAATGATGATCTCGTCACCCGGATCCATACATGCCAGGAAGCCAAAGAGGATTGCTTCCGATCCGCCGGTTGTAATAATGATCTGATGATAATTGATATCAATTCCTTTAGAGGCATAATACTTTACCAGTTTCCGGCGATAACTTTCGTTTCCACCACTGTGACTGTATTCAAGCACTTTGAATTGAAAGTTTCGTACCGCATCAAGGGCTGAAGGCGGCGTTTCAATATCAGGCTGCCCGATATTCAGATGGTATACACGAATTCCTTTTTTCTTTGCTGCCTCAGCAAAAGGAACCAGTTTACGAATCGGCGAAGCGGGCATCACCTGACCGCGTTTTGAAATATCAGGCATACATTTTCTTTATTCCATAAAGGTAAATTAATGTGGCGAATGTGATGAGCGTGAGAAAGGAGAGAATGTGGAAGGGGAGAAAGGAAATGACAATTTAGAAACGGAGGCTTCACTTTATTGCCTCAAGCCTTAGCCTTAAGCTTTAAGCTTTAAGCTTGGAGCATAAAAAAGCTGTTGGGCGTTGCTGAAAACCCGTTTCCGGAGCTCCCTTTCTTCACTAAATGAAAATAGGGAAAGAAACATAATGGGTTTTCAGCAAACGGCCAACAGCCGGTACGAATTTTCCTTTATTAAGATTTTGGTGCTGGTGCTGCCGGTGCCGCCGGAACAACTTCACCGGTAATCCGGAGTTGAACCGGTGCATCTACACCTGCCACTTTTACGGTAATGGTTTTATTAAAAGGACCGGGATTAGCCGCATTGAAACCTGCATTAATCTTGCTTTCTTTTCCCTTCGGAACAGCACCTTCTGGTTTTACTGGTGTTGTGCAACCGCAGGACGCTACGGCAGATTCAATGACTATTGGACCGGAACTGATATTGGTAAAATTAAAATCGTGATTCACGGGAACGTTTTGTTTGATCTTCCCGAAATCGTAGGACATTTCAGAAAACTTGATCACATCGGCCGCAGTTTTCTGAGAGGCAGCGGGCGTAGTGCTCGTCTGGGCAAATAGAGAGATGGATAAAATAAAAGCACCCAAGAATAATACTGCTTTTTTCATTTTAGAGGTTTGTTTGTTTTAAAAATTGAACTGAAGCGTTTTCCGGTGCAGCCGTAGGAGGTAATTTATACACCTCGCCGGTTATGGTTAACGCTTTCGTCTGTCCGTTGTTGTAAAAGATTGTAATAGTTTTGTTAAAATGCCCCTCGGCATATGCATTGTAACCGACTTTTATTGGAACTGTCGCGCCTGGCGCAATGGGATCCCGGCTCCACTCAGGTGTTGTGCAACCACAGGAGGCCTGAACATTCTCCAGAAGCAAAGGTTCTTTGCCGGTATTTGCAATTTCAAAGACGTGAATGACGGGGCGTCCCTG
>DASSGT010000857.1:0-6333 GCA_035693345.1 Puia sp.
ATAATAGAACCCGCGCTCAAACCAATGGCACGAATGATTTCAGTCATATTCGCAAGATCCAGTGTTCCGATTTCATCTCCTGGTTGATGATAGTATTTTTCAACATCCATTTTAGAGGTCGAAATACTATGTGCGGGAACACCTTTTTTAGCCAGTGATGCGTTATCTGAGCGTAGAAACAATTGTTGTTCCGGATACGGGTCCGGATAAAATTTAAATGGTGTATTCCCCAAATTTTTTTGAAGGATGGAACCCAGGTCAGACCTGTCATATCCTGAAATATAAGCCGAGTTCTTTCCCCATTTACTTTCGGTTCCGATCATTTCTATGTTTAGCATGGCCACTACTTTCTCAGGATTGAATTTCCCTGAAAAATAGGCAGATCCGAATTCGCCAATTTCCTCAGCGGTAAAGGCTGCAAATATCAGGGTTCGTTCATTATTATGCAATTTTCTAAAATAGCCCGCCAGGGCAATTACAGCGGCGGTACCAGAGGCATCATCATTGGCGCCATTATATATTGAATCTCCGGCGGCGTCAGGCTTTCCGATTCCGAGATGATCATAATGGGCTGAGAAAATCACATATTCATCCGGTTTTGATATACCCGGTATCATACCAATTAAATTGGTCAGAATTTGCTTTTTTATTTTTTGTGTAATCTCTATCCGGTATTGAACCGGTTCTTCGGAAGTCAGCACATATATTCGATTACCTTTTCCACTGAACTGCGGCATTTGAAAATCTGCAAGTCTGCTGAATTTTTTTGCCATGGAGGTGTCTACCAGAATCAATACATTCTCCTCAGATTCCAGATATTTTAAAACGGTCTCATTGAAATCAGCTGCCTTCTTTACATGTACTATATGATAATGATCATCCTGGGTTATTGTCAGGGAAGATTCTGCGGAGAAAACTGTAAGATTTTTTTTATCAACCGGTGCACCATTCAGGGTCATGCTTGCACGCGTAGTTTCCGGTTCCATCATTTCAAAAGTCTGATTGTAATCTTTAGAACCGGGAAGTGGCTTTAGCCCGGCCTGATTAAATTCTTTCGTTATAAAAGCCGCCGCTTTTTCTATGCCTTTAGTAAATACCTGTCTTCCCTGCATGTCATCTGACGACAGGGTTTTTTCAATCCGGCTTACCTCAGACTCGCTAATTGCGGGAAGCATCTGCGCCTGCAGAAATGAATAAGTGATCAGGAGACCTGACAAAAAAAATAAACGCATAGTTAATTTGTGTGGAATAATTATAAACTCATCATTTCCTTGAACTTGACAGTTTGCCTCCTGCTAACTTCAATTTTTTCGCCACCCTTTAGTTCCAGCAGGAGTCCGCCGTTAAAATAAGGTTCTATTTTTTCGATGAGTCGCAGGTTTACGATATGCTTCCGGTTAGCGCGAAAAAAAACCTTTTCATCCAGGCGTTCTTCCAATGCGTTCAGGGATTTTAAAATGAGCGGTTTATTAGATTGGAAATAGATTTTCGCATAATTTCCAACACTTTCAAAAAGACGGATTTCCCCCAGTTTCACAAACCAGCATCTTTCACCATCTTTTACAAATACCTGATCTGTTTCATGAAGCAGACTTTTATTAACTGCAATCTCATCGTCAGATGCCGATTCACGATCACGGGTTTCTTCCAGGTGAAGTTTGTGCAGGGCATCCGCAAGTCTGCGGGGTTCAACCGGTTTTAATAAATAGTCCAGTGCATTTACTTCAAAAGCTTTCAAAGCATAGTCATCATATGCTGTTGTAAAAATCACATCCGGTGCTTTATCCAGTTCCGCCAGCATGTCAAAACCGGTTTTTCCGGGCATCTGTATATCAAGAAAAATAAGGTCGGGATTGAGACTATCGATTTTTTCAATGCCTTCATTGGCATTTGCTGCTTCGGCAATGACCTCGATTTCCGGAAATTCCTGTAGTAATTTCTTCAATTCATTGCGGGCCAGTCTTTCGTCGTCTATAATTACGGCTCTGATCATGTAGATAAATTTTTATGTCAATGGTATATGAAGTTCAGCCTCTACCATATTTCCATTAATCTCCCTGATATGAAAATCGGCATCTTCACCGAACAAAAGATGTAACCGGTTGCGGGTACTCACTAACCCAAAACCATCTTCATTACCCGTTTTATTTAAACGTCCTGTATTCCGTATAACCAATTGATGGTACCGTTCTTTTAAATTGGAAACAATGGTAACGGTTCCTCCATTCACTTGTTTACTGATACCGTGTTTGATGGCATTCTCAACGAGTGTCTGCAACATCATGGGCGGAATTTGTTGTGTTAATGTATTTTCCGCGATCTCATATTGCACATTCAGACGATCTTCAAAACGAATATGTTCCAGTGCCAGATAATCCTTCACAATATTTAACTCTTTTTCAAAGAAAACGGTTTCCTGTTTTTCCGTCTGCATGCTGCTTCTTAAAATATTACTCAGCTCCGTAATGGCTGTTCTTGCCCTCAGTGGATTTTCATCGATTAGCGCCCGAATGCTATTGAGCGCATTAAAGATAAAATGAGGGTTGATGTGACTTTTGATTGTTTTCAACTCCAGTTCTTTTACCAGGGCCTCCAGTTTCAGCGTATCCAATTGCTGTTTTCTACTTTTTTCGATATAGTGGAAGAAATAATAAATAAGAGTCCAGGGAATGATATACAGGGCATTTTCTACTGTCACCAATAAAAAACGGGTGGAGAATTCCAGCCTTTTATTAGTGTTGGTGGGGTCTATCCAATTAATCACTGTTATTCGGAGTATGGTGTCCAGCAAACAAACAATCAAAATGCCCAGGGCCAGTCTGGAAAGGGCTTTTTCAACAGGCAGCTGTAACCATCCTGCGCGATGAATAAAAAGCCTGAATAAATGGGTCGTAAAAATACCAATAATCACCTGGAGACAAAGAGGGATCAGAAATGGCAGGTCCACTTTTTTGCCGAAAAGAATATTCGCAAACACAAGAATCAGTGCAAGAATTCCCCATCCCCCGATCTGGAGCCACCAATAGTATTTACTAGTCTTTTGCATAAGTTCAGCCAACGACAAAACTATACGATAAATCCACTTTTTGGGGATTTTAAGTACTAATGGGTAATTCAGGCCTTCTGGCGGTCGCCGGACTCCGGGAAGGGAGTTTAGGCCCATCCTGCTGTGTATATCAGGGGAAAACGTTATTTTTACCCGTTTAAATGAAGCAGATGGACCTCCTACCTGGACCTCTTTTAAAAACTGTTGATTCCCCTGAAGACCTTAAGAAATTAACCAGGGACCAGTTACAGCAAATCAGCGACGAATTACGTCAATATATCATTGATGTGGTTAGCTTGTATGGGGGTCATTTCGCAGCCAGCCTTGGGGTTATTGAATTGACAGTAGCATTACACCATGTATTTAATACCCCATATGATCAATTGGTGTGGGATGTCGGACACCAGGCTTATGGACATAAAATTCTTACGGGCCGAAGGGATAATTTTTCAACAAATAGAAAATATAAGGGTTTAAGCGGATTTCCAAACCGTTCCGAAAGTATATATGATACGTTTGGAGTTGGTCATTCATCCACTTCCATCAGCGCCGCCCTGGGTATGTCGATGGCAGCAAAATACAAGGGGGAGACGGACAGAAAAGTGGTTGCGGTGATCGGAGACGGTGCCCTGACTGCCGGATTGGCTTTCGAGGGGATGAATCACGCGGGTGTTGCTGATTCCGATCTGCTTATCATTCTCAATGATAATTGCATGAGCATCGATCCCAATGTGGGGGCTCTCAAAGAATATTTAACTGATATCACAACATCCCAGACCTACAATAAATTCAAAGACGATATCTGGAAAGCGTTGGGCAAACTTCCCGTGGGCGGTCATTTCAGCCGTGAAATTGCCAGCAAGATCGAGCACAGTATCAAAAGTTTTGTAAGCAAAAGCAGTAACCTGTTCGAAGCGTTGAAGTTGCGGTACTTCGGTCCAATTGACGGACATAATCTTAATAAGCTGGTAGATACCTTGCAGGATTTAAAAAATATCCCCGGCCCTAAATTGCTGCATATCATTACCACCAAGGGAAAGGGTTATTCTCTGGCTGAAAATGATCAAACAAAATGGCATGCACCTGGATTATTTGATAAAATTTCCGGCGAAATCTATAAGAAGCAGTTCGATACAGTACAACCGCCAAAATACCAGGATGTATTCGGGCAAACAATTATAGAACTGGCCGAAAAAAACCGACATATTTTCGCAATAACTCCGGCTATGCCCAGTGGCAGTTCACTTAAGTTTATGATGGAAAAAATGCCTGATCGCGCTTTCGATGTAGGCATTTGTGAACAACATGCTGTTACGCTGAGTGCAGGTATGGCAACGCAGGGAATGCGGGTGTTTTGCAATATTTATTCGAGTTTTATGCAACGGGCGTATGATCAGGTTATTCATGATGTTGCCATTCAAAATCTTCCAGTGGTATTTTGTCTTGACCGGGCCGGCCTGGTTGGTGAAGATGGACCAACTCATCATGGTGCTTACGATATAGCCTATATGCGTTGCATTCCAAATCTGATTGTCAGTGCACCGATGAATGAGACTGAATTGCGTAATCTCATGTATACTGCGCAACTGGAAAAAAATCAACATCCTTTTGTGATACGATATCCCAGGGGAGAAGGCGTTTTGCCAGACTGGAAGACGCCTTTCCAGGAAATTGAAGTCGGAAAAGGAAGAAGAATAAAAGACGGAAAGGAGATTGCAATTTTATCATTTGGCCATCCCGGAAATTTTGCCACGTCCGCAATCCGGAAATTGAGAACGGAAGATCTGGACGTCGCTCACTATGACTTGCGATTTGTAAAACCTCTCGATGAAGAACTACTGCATGAAGTATTTAAAAAATTTGATAAAATAATTACGGTAGAGGACGGCACAGTGGTTGGGGGCTTCGGTTCAGCAATTCTTGAATTCATGGCGAAGAATCAATACCAGGCACGCATCGTTATGCTGGGCATACCTGATAAAATCATAGAGCACGGAACGCCCAAACAACTTCAGCATGAAGCGGGTTTTGATGCAGATGCCATTTATGAGAGCGTTAAAAAACTTTTGATAAAGGAGTCTGGCATGAGGATGGAAGCCTGATGCCTTGCGTCACACCTCAAGCTTCTAGCTCAACATAGGTACCTCAATAGCCAGCAACTGTGTATTTTCGAGGGCTTCAATATTCACTTTTTCTATTTCGGAAATTCCCAGAGCATCTCTTCTGTTCAGAGACAGGCCATTGGTTTGAACTTCTCCTTCGATTACAAATAAATATAATCCGGAGTTTTTCCACTTCATATTATAACTGATCGATTTACCTGCATCCAGATCCACAAGTGAAAAACGCGCGTCCTGATTGATACTTAATCCCTGTTCGGAAATATCAGGGCTCACGACTGTTTGCCAGGTATTTTTACGATCATTCAGGTTAAACGTTTTCTGTCCATATGCGGGTTTAATATTTTTGAATTTTGGAAAAACCCATATCTGCAAAAATTTGGCTGTTTCCGTTGCGGAGGAATTATACTCCGAATGACGCAGACCGGTTCCCGCGCTCATGATTTGCACATCCCCTTTGCGGATGATTCCTTCGTTCCCGGTACTGTCTTTATGTGACAAAGCACCTTCCAAAGGAATTGATACAATTTCCATATTATCGTGCGGATGGGCACCAAATCCGCCACCGCCGGCTACGCTGTCGTCATTCAATACCCTTAATGCACCAAAATGTATTTTTTCGGGATCGTGGAACTGACCAAAACTAAAAGAATGAAATGAGTCCAGCCAGCCCAGATTGACATGACCTCTTTCCTTTGCGGGGTATAATATTGCGTTCATGTTATATTATTTGATGTTGAAACATCAAATAATATACCGGGCTTATTCTCAAGGGTTAAGGGGCAATGCTTAACGACTTTATGTCATACCTGAAGGTAGAATCAGACAGTTTTGGTAAATTGTAGTAGTCCGGTATGATAAACAAACCAGTTCCATCAATATCAGAGCCTGATTTCTCCGATTTGATGAAAGAGGCAAACAAGCATTTTAAAGGCCCAGGGGCCCTGTTAACCCCCTGTTAGGGCCTGGTTATACCCCGGTTTGGTAAAACCTGAAAGCCAACCATACCTCAGTGATAGCCTGAGAATTCCTGCGGCCACATTCAAACAACACAGGGTATTTAAGTGCCGGGCTTTAGGCTTTTTGCGTTACGAGTTCAGTGTGGGACGTTCCTCGTTGTGTTCCAGAATAAAGTTATTTCTTCCCTCGCCTATCAGGATATTCATA
>DASSGT010000858.1:0-3555 GCA_035693345.1 Puia sp.
CCCCCCGCCGGACTGATTCCACTGGCGGATCCGATTACAAACCAATTTTATGGTGCACACTATATTACGCATGACCTTTTTTTCTCTGGTCATACGACCACCGTTTTCCTGATTTTTTTATGCCTGAAGAAAAAAAGAGATCGGATCTATGCACTGGTAGCATCCGTTCTGTTGGGTATATTTTTGCTGGGTCAACATGTACATTATACGATCGACGTTTTGGCAGCACCCGTTTTTACGTATGTTGCTTACCGTTTGGCCGTTTTATTTACAAAAAAAGAGAACCGTCTCCTTATTCCGGGAAAATTACCGTCCTAAAGAATTAAAAATCCCCATACCAAGGGGTTTATTTAGACGTTTAGATAGATTCGGAAATTAACAGCTGGGGAATAAGAATTTAAGACGGGGCTGGTTAATAGGACTTTATTCATTAATTTTGCCAATAATAAAAAAATCATAATTATTTTTAAGTTAATTTCATCCTGTTCAAATATGGGTTTTAAGCGGCTGACTTCCCCTGCTAAAGACTTAAATGCTACCATGATATGAAAAAATTACTATGCCCTGAATTCGTTTTAGGTGATAAGGTAACCCCGGAGCAAGCAGCTTTTTTCCATAAAAATGGGGTCATCGTATTTCGTAACGTTCTGAAGCCTGAAACCGTTGCTTTTTTTATCCAGGAATTAAATCGGATCGAAAAGAAATTACTGGATGAAGGCGTGGATAAAATTAATGGAGTACCGCTAAAGTTTGGAAAGGACCATAATGGTCAAACCATCATACAGCGCCTGTGCTTTCTTTCAACTTTCAGTTCAACATTTCATGAGTTCTTGCAGGACCCCCGTCTGGTGGCTCTGCTTGAGCTTTTGGCGCCTTATGAAGGCCGGATTGCTGAAAATGAAAAAGATGGCCTGATCCTGAATCATTACGTGCGCACCCCTGAAAGCAAATTTTCCCAGATGGGATGGCATACGGATAGCCCCCGGGATTTATTTCTCGGACAAAAGATTATGCCCATGCTGAATGTTGGAATTCATCTGGACCCCTGCCCTTTTGAGGCGGGTGGTTTGCGGGTTCTTCCGGGAACACACACGCAGGGAGTTTTAAGATTACTTTTCAAGAAAAAATACTTTATAGATAATAACCCCGATGCCCGCGAAATCGGGTTTGATATCAATGCAGGCGATCTGACAGTTCATGATGGCCGGATCTGGCATCGTGCGCAACAATCTCCTTATGTGGGAGAAGCCAGTCGTCGCCGTGTAATGTATGTACCGATTATTACCGGTAAATACATGCCGAAAGACGAAAACAGCAAAACACCTTTTTACCATCGTTTCGCTTCCAAAGTTCAGAACTAGTTAGCGTAATTTAAATAAACGCAGATGCCTTTTGCACTCATCACAGGAGCCAGCAAAGGAATAGGAAAATCTATTGCGGAACAACTTGCTGCGCGCGGTTATGATCTGTTTCTCATTGCAAGATCCGCAGATCTGCTCGAACAGGTTGCCAAAGAAATCAGCCTCGCGACAGGCAGAAGCTGCCAGTGGCTCGCACTGGACCTTGCTGCAGAGCCGGCGGCAGAAAAAGTATTCGATTACTGCGACAAAAATCACTTGGATGTTTCTGTTTTAGTAAACAATGCGGGTTACGGTCTGAGTGGAAAATTTGAAAGATATTCAGTTCAGGAACACATAGACATGCTGAGAGTGAATATCATCACACTCACTGAATTAACGCGTCTTTTTCTGCCCTCGCTCTTAAAACAACCCGCGGCTTATATTCTCAATATCGGCAGTTCTGCATCCTACCAGGCAGTGCCTCTCCTGTCGGCCTATGCGGCTTCAAAAGCTTATGTATTAAGCTTTAGCCGGGGACTATTCCAGGAACTTAAGAAAACAAATGTATCAGTGACCTGCATATGTCCGGGTCCTACGGATACTAATTTTGTGGACCGAGCCAATATTGGAAAGAAGGGACTAAAAGCTGCCGAACGTTTCAATATGTCACCACAGGCGGTGGCGCGTATCGCAGTGGACAGTCTGTTCCGTCGCAAACCTGAAGTCATCACCGGTGGTTTAAATAAACTCAGTGCTTTTTTTGCGTGGATGCTTCCCAAATCTGTCGTCGAGGGAATAGCCATGAAGCTCTATGAGTGATAAACTCAATACACCGGGCCTGATAAAGCAATATTTAATCTATAAGTTGTTGAAAAAACAAACATTGCTTTTTATTCTTGTCTTGTGCTTCTTACACGGACCCGGACAAAATACTAAGTCCCTTATACTCACCGGTGCTGATCAGACTGATCGTTATTTCCCAAAACTTCGGGGTAAACGGATTGCAATAGTCGCTAATCCGACTTCACAAATTGCCGGCATTCCTCTGGTAGATAGTCTGCTTCATTCCGGCATCCGGGTCGTAAAAGTCTTTGGACCCGAACATGGGTTCCGTGGAAATGCGAGTGCAGGTGTTACCGTCGGCGATAGTCATGATCCGGTAACCGGACTACCGATTGTATCACTCTATGGTAAAAAATCCATGCCTTCCCGGGAAGATTTACAAGACGTGGATTTAGTTGTTTTTGATATTCAGGATGTAGGCGCCCGTTTCTTCACTTATATCATCACTCTGCAACGCGTTATGCAGGCATGTGCGGAATTTCATAAACCCATGCTGCTGCTCGACAGACCCAATCCCAATGGATATTATGTGGATGGACCCGTGCTCGAAGATTCTTTGCGTTCAGGTGTGGGCCTTCAGCCCATTCCGATCGTACATGGTATGACAATGGGCGAACTGGCGAAAATGATCAATGGGGAAGGCTGGTTATCAAATAAAATAAAATGCAATCTGCAGATCATAACGTTAATGAATTACACGCATGCATCGGTGTATACATTACCAGTTCCACCCTCTCCGAATCTAAACACGCAGCTGGCAATCCAGTTATATCCAAGTCTTTGTCTGTTTGAAGGAACCGTTATTAGTCTCGGAAGAGGAACCCGCCGGCCATTTACAATGTTAGGAGCTCCTCCTTTAGCCGGAAAATATGACTATAGTTTTACACCCGTTTCGATACCCGGCATGAGTGAACATCCGCTTTATCAGGACTCAGTTTGCTATGGTTTGAATTTTGGAGATGCTGATTTTGAAAGAATCCGGATAAAAAAACAGATTGACCTTCACTGGCTGTTTGAATTTTATAAAGCCTATCCGGATAAGAAAATTTTCTTCGATGCCTCCCGAAGCAATCAGATCGGCAATTTCGATAAACTGGCTGGTACAACCATGCTTCGTAAACAGATTATACAGGGAGCATCTGAGGAAACGATACGACGAAGCTGGGAACCCGCGCTTACGCACTTCAAAAGCAGGAGAAAGAAATATTTGATTTATCCGGAATAAGCTTAAAGCCTAATGCCCAAAGCCTGCCTGACAGCAGTCAGGCATAAAACTATTTTAGTTTAGGAATTGATTAAAATTTAATAGTGAAATTTAGTCAATACTGATATTGATTTAGTTTTAGGCTTTAGGCGTTAGGCTTTGGGCTTT
>DASSGT010000859.1:0-2294 GCA_035693345.1 Puia sp.
CCCAATGATGCGCATGTATCCGCCATAATGGGAAATGGGTGAGGCTTGATGCCGGACTACAAATCCTAAAACAATGATGAGTAATCCCAGTATGATCAGGGTCATAACATTCTATTTCCCGAAAGATAATACTTATTGTAAATCGTGAAGAAATGGGCAGGAGGGAGGAGGGCAGGAGGCAGGAGGGTTGGAGGGTTGGAGGGTTGGAAGGTGGGAGGGCAGGAGGGTTGGAAGGAGGACGATCTGGCCTCCTGCTTCCCTCCTTCCTGCTTTAAACCTGAAAGCTGTATTTGTTTTTGTAATCTAACGGCGATAAACCCGTGATTTTTTTGAACATGGTCCGGAAAGCCTTGGTATCGGAATACCCCACATCATACATCACTTCATTCACATTTTTTCTGCTGGTTTCAAAATGTTTTTTGGCTGCTTCTATCTTGACCCGCTGTATATATTCAACGGGGGTATTTTTCGTGGCTTTTTTGAAACGCCTTTCAAAATGCCGCCGGCCGATCGCAAATTTGAGAGCAAGCTCACCTACTGAAATTCTTTCAGATATCCTGGATTCAATATAATCCTGTGCCTCTCTGATGGGCTCATCGACATGTTCCTTTTGACCATTGAACATTATGAAAGGCGACTGGCTTTTTCTGTCAATTTCCAGCGCATATACTTTAGAAGCCATGATCGCCATGTCGCGACCGGCATATTTCTCGACCAGGTGCAATAGCAGACTCCAGTAAGAAGTTGCCCCACCGCTTGAATAAAGACCGTTCTGTTCTGTTACAACCCTTCCATCCACCAGAGTTACTTCCGGAAACATTTCACGGAATTCATTCGCCATCAGCCAGTGTGTTGAACATTCTTTTCCATTTAACAATCCGGTGGATGCCAGCAGAAAGGCACCCAGACAGAGGCTGGCTACCTCTGCACCTTTTTTATATTGTTTTGAAATCCATGGAATGAATGCCGCATTTTTTTTGAGGGCCACATTAACATCTCCGCCCAGCGCTGTGATAATGATCAAATCCGTTTTCTTCAGGTCATCCATCAATATATCTGAATGAACGGTGAACGGACCGTTATGCAGTTTCACTGCTTTTGTTAATCCGACTAATTGTATTTTGAATGCCGGTGGTCGGCCTGAGCTGACCAGTAAATCATTTACGCCGTTGAACATGACTGTGGGATCAACTACGGAAGCTGAAACTGCATCATTCAGTGCGAGGATGGCAACATGTTTCATTTGACAGGTTTTAAATCATATTCAAGTTACAAAATCCATGTCGCAAATATCCTCTTACCTGTCGTTTTTACCCACTCATAAATATGCAACTCCGTATTAGCTTTGTTTCAGAAAAATCAAACAATTATAAACATGAAAAAGATTCGGATTTTTTATTGGATTACCACCGGGCTGTTTCTTCTGATGATGGCTTTCTCGTCCATCTCATCACTTGCATCACGTGAGCAGTCTGTTGCATTTTTTAATACAATCAACCTGCCGCCTTACCTGATTTCATTTCTCAGTGTTGCCAAAATCCTGGGCGTCATGGCTATTCTTGTTCCCGGTTATCCAAGGCTAAAGGAATGGGCTTACGCCGGATTGACTTTTGATTTGATAGGTGCTGTGTATTGTAATTATGCAGTCGGTAAAACAACCGCAGAATGGGCACCTATCCTGATATTCGTAGCGCTTGCTTTTACTTCCTATTTCCTGTATCATAAAAAACTCTCGCTACAACCCCGGTGACATGCGAAAATTCATTGTGTCTATGAACCTGAGCCTGGATGGATATTTATCGGGCCCCTTCGGAGAATTGGACTGGCATTTTGAGATCTGGAGCGAAAGTATGGGTGAAAAGATACTGGAGCAGCTGGAAGAAACAGATACGATCATACTGGGACGGGTTACTTATGAGGCTATGGCAAAATACTGGACCGTGAAACCGCTGGAAAATCATTTCCCGAGACAGGACCTGGCCATTGCGGACAGAATGAATCGTCACACCAAGGTTGTTTTTTCTAAAACTTTAAAAGAATCCATTTGGCATCGTTCAGTATTTGTTGCCGGAGATCCAATGGATGAAATCAATCTGCTCAAAGACAAGGAAGGAAAAGATATGATATTATTTGGGAGCGCCCAGCTTGCTTCCGCGTTTATCCTCTCAGGTGTTGTGGATGAATATCATCTCTGGATTCATCCGGTTATTCTGGGAAGCGGCACGCCTATTTTCAAGCATCTGCATAAAAAGATGAACCTGAAATTGAAAGATTCCGTGAGTTTTGAATCCGGT
>DASSGT010000860.1:0-5224 GCA_035693345.1 Puia sp.
ATGTTTGCGGGACTGCCGGGCGTTTCTGCGCCTCCACCTTTTGGCGGAAATCAACGGACTGTGATCATCAAAGCGGATCCGGAAAGATTGCGCAGTTATAATATAACAGCCGATGAACTGGTGGCAGCCATTGCACAGAACAATACCATCATACCTGCCGGAAATATCCGGATGGGCAACAACTCATACATCACGCCTTCCAATAGTGTAGTAGATAATTTTAAAGAACTGGAAAATGTTGTGGTAAAGAAAGTAGACAAGACAACCGTTTTGGTCAGAGATCTCGCAACGGTAAATAATGGAGCAGATGTTACGACCGGATATGCATTAATCAATGGAAAAAGATCAGTCTATATTCCGGTTACCAAAAGAGCCGACGCATCCACACTCGATGTTGTTCATTCTATCCGAAACGCATTGCCGGAGATGCAGGCAGCCATTCCGGATGATATAAAAATATCTTATGCCTTCGACCAGTCCGGATATGTTACGAATGCGCTTCAGAATCTTTTAATCGAAAGTTTACTGGGCGCCCTGCTGACCGGACTCATGGTTGGACTTTTCCTGAAAGATCTGCGCAGTGTTTTGATCGTCATTGTTAATATACCACTGTCCATGCTGACCGCAGTGATTTGTCTTTACCTCACAGGACAGACCATTAATATCATGACGCTTGGCGGATTGGCGCTGGCCGTGGGAGTGCTGGTAGATGAATCCACGGTTACCATTGAAAACATTCACCATCACCTGGAACTTGGAAAGTCAACAGCTGTTGCCATTTGGGATGCCTGCCGGGAAATCGCCATTCCCAAATTACTTATCCTGATGAGCATTCTGGCCGTTTTCGTACCCTCCTTATTTATGACCGGCGTTCCCCGCTCTATGTTCCTGCCGCTGTCCATGGCAGTAGGCTTTGCTATGATCGCGTCATTTATTTTATCGCAGACACTGGTTCCGGTTTTATCGAATTTGCTTTTAAAGAAATTCACTGTTCAAAAATCAATGTCACGTATCGATGGCTATAAAAAATCGCTGGTAAGGGCAATCGAAAAAGCAGATGGTTCAAAAAAAATATGGATTCCATTCACCATTTTGATTCTATTGCTATTTGTCTTTATTGCTTTTAAAAACACAGGTACGGAAATATTTCCCCGTACGGATGCCGGTCAATTGCAGGTAAGACTGCGTATGCCCACCGGAACCAGAATAGAAAGAACCGAAGATGCCACAAAACAAATTCTATTCATGGCAGACAGTATCGCAGGAAAAGGAAAAGTTTCGATCACGTCAGCATTTGTGGGACTGCAACCGCCCACGTATGCGATCAACCCGATTTATCTTTTTACCAGCGGACCCCAGGAATCCGTCATAAAAATAAATTTTACAAAGAGTTCCGGAATCAAAACAGAGGGTTTTAAAGAATCACTTCGTTCAGTCATTGCAAAACAGATTCCGGGTGCGGCTTTGTCATTTGAACCGGCAGACCTTGTTACGCAGGTCCTGAGCCTGGGCGCAGACAACCCGATAGAAATTGTTGTGCAGGGAAAAAACCTGGCACAAAGCAGGTCAATCGCGGACAAGCTATCAGAAAACCTTCATTCTGTTTCGTATCTGCGGGATATTCAGATCGCGCAGCCCTTTGACTATCCAACGATTCAAATCAACTACGACAGGATCAGAACCGGGCAATCAGGGTTGACGATCAGCAAGGCGGGAAAATCTGTTCTCGAAGGAACTTCATCCAGCCGGTTGACTGAACCCGTGTATTGGCTGGATAATGCATCCGGAAATTCCTACCAGGTACAGGTTGAATATCCACAATTGGTTATGAACAGTCCTGAACAAATGGAAGAATTACCGGTTGGAAAGTCAGGCGATCAGATGATCTATTTAAGAGATATCGCAGAGTGGAAAAAAGGCACGAGCATTGGAGAGTACGACCGGATGAACCAGCAGCGCTTTATTACCGTAACAGCCAATATTCATGAGAAGGATTTGGGAACAGCTGTTTCTGATGTAAATAAAAATATATCCAAGCTGGGGGTAATGCCATCAGGTGTCAGGGTTTATCTGAGGGGACAGCCAGTTGTTTTACATGATACCCAATTGGAGCTTTCAACCGGTCTTTTATTGGCTATTTTTATCATCCTGCTGATGCTTACTGCATTTTTCCAGTCTATTCGGTTGTCCCTGGTCGTTATTTCCATTGTACCCGGCATTCTGGCCGGTTCTTTATTGTTGCTTCTTGTTACCGGTAATACGATGAACATTCAATCCTTTATGGGATGCATCATGGCAGTAGGTATCGGCATATCCAATGCAGTCCTGCTGATAACGAACGCACAATCCTTACGATCCAAATCTTCGGCAACGCTGGTTGGTGCGCAGGCTGCCTCCAATCGTTTAAGACCAGTTTTGATGACAAGCCTCGCCATGATTTCCGGAATGATCCCGATGTCATTATCATTGGGGGAAGGGGGTCATCAGACTGCGCCACTCGGAATTGCGGTCATTGGTGGTTTACTATTCAGTACCTGCTTTTGCCTGTTTGTATTACCAGGAGTTTATGACTGGGCAATAGGAAATAAATCGGTATCCTTTGTTTCTTTTGATCCCACAGATGAAAATTCAACCTATTATGAAAAGCAATCCTAAACGAAATTTTATGCGTGTATTGCTATTGACTGTTTTGATTCTTGGTTTTTCATGCAGTCAGCGGGAGGACAAAGCTGTTCAACCGGATATTTCAAAAACGGACAGTATCAAAGTCTTTATACTTAAATCAGACTCTGTAAAAAAATCGGTGAGCTTTCCGGGAGAGCTTCTTTCATTGGAGAAAGTATTGATCCGTGCAAAGCTTTCCGGCTATATAAAAAAATTGAATGTTGACATTGGTTCAAAAGTCAAAAAAGGACAGGTGCTCGCGATGATCGACGCGCCTGAAGTAAATACCCAGGTGCAGGAGCTGAATGCTAAAGTTCAATCGGCCAAAGCAAAATTTGCATCCAGCAAGGACTATTTTGACCGCATCAATACCGCGTACCAGAAAAAGGGAGTGATTGCTCCGAATGAATGGCAGCGCACAAAAAATCAGATGCTGGCCGACAGTTCAGAATATCAGGCAGCCATCCTTTCTGCTTCCGCCTTACATCAGACGGGCAATTATTTAACAATCGTTGCGCCTTTTAATGGTGAAATCACGCAACGCAATATAGAAGTTGGCAGTTACGTAGGAGCATCAGGAGAAAAGCCCCTGTTGATCATCGAAAACAATTCCATATTACGTCTGCAGGTTGAAGTACCGGAAATATATACTTCGGCGATACTATCTGGAGGAACAGGTGAATTAACGATCCGTTCCTTACCAGATAAAAAATTCAAGGTAAAACTGGTTCGAAAAGCCGGTTCCATAGATCCGGAAACGCGCACAGAGACCTGGGAGTTTGCCGTGCCAAACGAAAATGGTTTATTGAAATCCGGTGGCTATGCAGATGTTAAGCTTTCATTCCTCAGAAACACGGCCAGCTTCATAGCTCCTGCTTCTGCCGTCGTAACTACACTCGAAAAAAGATTTGTTATCAGAGTTTCCAATGGCATTACACAATGGATTGATGTAAGGCCTGGTTTCAATTTGGGGGACCAGTCAGAATTTTTTGGAGACCTGAAAGCCGGAGATACCCTTGTATTAAAAGGAAATGAGGAATTAAAAGCGGGAATCAGCGTGAAAATAAAACTGTAGCCTGGTATATGTTATTGCTTAGTTAAGCATCCCGAATACTACAATAAAATACAACAACTAAATTATTGCCGTTCTAAATTATTTCGGTGATTTCCCGTTATTAGTTGTTGTTCGATCAACGATACTAAATCATACTAATCCGCATACATATGAAAAAAGCCCCACGAATTGTTTTTATTATTTTCATGTTTGTTATCATCATTCAGTCCCTGACAGCACAAAATATCCACGATTCAAATCAGAAAAAGTCAACGCGTGTAGTCATTAACAGCCATGACTCAGTGATGGTTAACGATGCGGGCCTGAAAGAAATAAAAAAATCCCATTTTGAAGGAGGCATCAGTTATCTGAATAATGATGTTTATCTGGGTCGGAAGGATTCATCCGTATTACCCTATTTTATCCCCGTATTAAGCTATTATCATAAGTCCGGACTTTATTTCTCGGTTTATCTGAACTACCTGAAGAACTCTGAAGAAAGCCGGATTGATTTAATAACCCTTGAAGCCGGATATACATTCAATTCCGGCAACTATGACGGACAGATAAATGTTTCTAAGTTTGTTTACAACAGTCAAAGCACCAATGTCGCATCAGAAATTCAGGCAACCGTTGGATATCAAAATGGTTTTGATGTCGGATTTATAAAGCCAACCTTAGAGATTAATCTGAATTTTGGAAGTAAAATAGATTATCTGGGCAGTTTCGGTTTACAGCATAGTTATTTCGGCCTCCACAATAAGCTGGAGTTTACTCCGACATTTACTATCAACGGAGGAACTCAAAATTATTATGACAGCTACTACAAAAACAAGCGATATTCAAATAGTGCAAAACAAAAAGGCCAGAGTGGAGGTACAACAGTGATCGGTAGTGTGGTGAATCCTTCCAGTTTCAGGATATTGGACTATGAAGCCAGTGTGCCATTCAGCTATACCATCAATAATTTGGTTATTAACTTCACGCCGACTTACGCTGTCCCCTTAAATCCAGCTACGATCAATATCAATACAAAACAATCTAATGGCTCTTCATCCAATAAGACGGAAACCGAAAATTTATCGAATTCTTTTTATTGGTCAGCAGGAATTGTCCTTCACTTCTGACGGATTCACCATTTTAGTTTTATCCCACCATTGATGGTAATGCCTTCGAGGGAAGCATACATTGGCCCCAGGTCGTTGTCACCTGTTTTTTTATTTTAAACGGGGTCCTGATTTTTGAAATATAGTTTCTTCCCTGCAAACTTCTCTGACCTTGAGGCATAACCATTGAATGCAAGTGCTGCAAATACATAGGCTCCCAGCAAAGCACCAAAACCTTTCCAGACATCTGTAAATTGAAAATCACCGGTAAATACGTGATACAGGTGTCCGGATGCCAGGTAAATATGAACAATGGCGATGATGGCTGATGTCAGCGGTCGAAAGATGAAGCGCGGCAGTGGCAGCATGACTCCGGATTGTCGGGAATATTGTTCGCTCA
>DASSGT010000861.1:0-5016 GCA_035693345.1 Puia sp.
CCGGTAGCGGTAGTAAAAATCGCCGTTGTTGCTGAGCGGACTCACAAATCTTTTATCAAATACCGGAATGAAATTATTGTAGAAATCCAGATTCTGTTGCATCCCGCCCAGATACTTGCTGACACTTTCATTATTCAATCCGACGGTTTTACTTCCTTTGATCACTTCACGTCTTTTCGTAACCGGATCTTTTACATAGTAATAATCAGAGAGTGTTTCAGTAATATATATGGGAAGAAAAGGGTGCTCTTCGCTGCTGTCGACATTATTCAAGATAAAGGCAAAGGGCTTGAGTAATTTGACGGTCTCGAGCCTTTCCCTGTTTACCTGGTTCAGGTCCAGTTCCAGTTTATTATATAATTCGTAGGAGAAATTATGGAACCGGTAACGGTCGTTCTGATCTTTATGTTTTTTGATCTTGCGCCAGAGTAGCAGTCCGAAATCTACTTTTGCCCTGACCACCACTTCGTTACTATACCTGCCGCGTGCCATATTGATATAGACGAACAGAGTGTCGTTCACCGCATGTCTCATCAGGGAATCATTCAGGATGAGGGCATAAGGCTGGTAGCCCACATATGTGATCCGGAGGGTATCTTTTGGCCATTGCTCAAACCGCATGGTAAATCCACCAGCTGAGTCACTGAGTAATCCATGACCGCTTTTTTCCATTTGCATAGAGGCAAAGGGAACCGGTTCGCCGCTTTGTTCATCCTGGATAACACCTCTCAGTACTTTCGTCTGGGCGCACACACTGAAGGATACGAAGAGCAACAAGAGGACGAATAGAAAAGGCTGACATTTTTTCAATGTCCACATAGCGCCAAATTTACTACAATGACACCGAAGGAGTTGCTCCGGGTTATTCATTCTCCTTACTTTTGCAGCCGTTATGGCAAATGATACGTTAAAACTACAGGCAATTATATCCCATTGCAAGGAATACGGATTCATATTTCCTTCCAGTGAAATTTACGATGGCCTCAGTGCCGTTTATGACTATGGTCAGTATGGCAGCGAGCTCAAAAAGAATATACGGGATTACTGGTGGAAGAGTATGACCCAGCTGACGGATAATATCGTGGGTATTGATGCAGCTATTTTTATGCATCCGACCACCTGGAAGGCATCCGGTCATGTGGACAATTTCAGTGATCCGATGATTGACAACAAGGACAGTCAGAAACGGTACAGGGTGGATCATTTGATCGAGGGTTATGCAGATGAGCTGGAGGCGGAAAGCATGAAGTTAGAGGCAGGAGGCAGGATGCAGGAGGCTGTGGGTAAGAAACAGGAGGCAAAGGAAATATTGGAAGCCATGGACCGTCTTCTCGCAGTGGGCGATTTTGAAGGACTTAAGAAATTAATAGAAGAGAAAAATATTAAATGTAGCATCAGCGGTACTTCGAACTGGAGTGATGTGAGACAATTCAATCTCATGTTTTCCACTCAGCTGGGGAGCCTGGCGGATGAAGCCAGTGAAATCTATCTCAGACCTGAAACGGCCCAGGGTATTTTCGTGAATTTCCTGAATGTTCAGAAAACGGGTAGATTAAAGATTCCCTTTGGAATTGCACAAACCGGTAAGGCCTTCCGGAATGAAATCGTTGCCCGCCAGTTCATATTCAGGATGCGCGAATTCGAACAAATGGAAATGCAGTTTTTTATCCGGCCCGGTACGCAGAAAGAATGGTATGAGCACTGGAAAGAAACCCGGATGAAATGGCATTTGAGCCTGGGTATTTCCCCTGATAAATTCCGTTTTCACGATCATGTTAAACTCGCCCACTATGCCGATGCGGCCTGCGATATAGAATATCTTTTCCCGATGGGTTACAAGGAAGTGGAAGGCATTCATTCCCGTACGGATTTTGACTTAAAAAATCACCAGGAGTACAGTAAGAAAAAACTTACTTATTTCGATACAGAACTTAATCAGCATTATATTCCCTATGTAATTGAAACTTCCATCGGGCTGGACCGTACGATCCTGATGATCTTAAGTGAGGCTTACCAGGAAGAAGATCTGAGCACGGACGATAAAAAGGATAGCCGGGTGGTTTTGAAATTCCCCCCGGGTCTGGCACCGGTAAAACTGGCCATCCTTCCTCTTGTCAGGAAAGACGGTCTCCCTGAAATTGCCAAAGAACTGATGGCATCCTGCCGCAGCCAATTCCGATGCTTTTATGAAGAAAAAGATACCATCGGGAAACGGTATCGCCGGATGGACGCCATCGGCACGCCCTTTTGCGTTACCATTGACTACCAGACCAAGGAAGACCGGACGGTAACCATCCGTTACAGGGACAGTATGCTACAGGAAAGGGTTTCCATTGATTCCATCCGCCAAATAGTGGAAAAACAAATTTTATAATACTTAAAATGGAAACCTTACATTTGGGAATTACCTCCAATGGCATGATGAACCCTCGCCGGAACGCACTACCCTGCACCAGCGTGTACTTTTGACAAACCTTTGACTCTGATTATTTAATTTAACAACTACCATGCTTACGAACGAGGTTTCACTTAATATCTACCTGCTTGCATTTATATTGGGTTTATCAGTTTTCGTAGGTTTTGCCTTCAGAGCCAGATTGATATTGAAGGCGAAAGCAAAAATAGAAGAGCTGGAAAGAGAGATCCTCAACAATTACGAAGTCATACTGGAACTGGAACGTGAAACCCTGAATATGGAATCCAAAATTCAGGATATCAAAAGTCCAGTGATCACTATGAAATCCACCAATAACGAAGTGCAGGTAACCTCCAAAAAAGTCCCCAATATTGCTCTTCGCAAACAACTGCTCGCCAAGAAGAATCTGGGACAGTCGGCTTCGGGCCTTTAAGAAGGAAGCAGGAAGGCGGGATGCAGGAAGGCGGGAAGCAGGAAGGGATTAAGATTTATATTTTGCTCTGATTTTTCTACTACATTTTAATGTTTATCACGCTAAAGCAATTTCTTTTTTTGCTAATGGCATTATTTTGTTTGAGACAAACTTTATATTTTCAATTTCAGGTCTTCAACTTTTTGCATCAAATATCATGCACCCTGCATCAAGCCTCACGCTTCCTGCCTCCTTCCTTCCTCCTTCCTGCCTCCTGCTTCAAGCCTAATACTAACCATACAGTTCGAGATGGATCGACTTGCGGTCAAAGCCCAAATCAGTGATTCTTTTCTTCGCTTCATCGATCATGACTTTCCAGCCACACAAATAGAAAGAAGGCGAATAATTTCCGGTTTCCATTCCGTTCGTATGCTGCTGGTTCTTTTTTCTTTTGCAAATTTCTTCAAACACCGCATGCACATAACCCGTCCGGATCAGGTGTTCCCGGTTCTCGGGCACTTCTCTTGAAAAGACCGGCAGGTATTGAAAACTGGTGAGGTTCAATTCCAGCTCTTCCATTTCTTTTTGGTATAGAGCGTCTCCGAGACGACGGCATCCGAATATCAGATAGATATCACGGTGAGGCAGATTATGATTTAAAATATGATGAACCATTGCCCGAAAGGGTGCAATACCTGTTCCGGTGCAAATGAGGAAAATATCTTTTTCCAGTGGAGTCGGTAAGGTGAACGAACCGAGTGGTCCGCGTAAAGTCAGTTCACTGCCCACGCTGACTTCTTCAAAAAGGTATTTGGTTCCCGCACCGCCCTCGAGGAGTACGATAACCAGTTCTATCACAGGACTGCCATCGGGCCAGGATGCAATTGAATAACTGCGCCATCGTTTGGAAGGCTTCTCATGAATCGGAAGATCCAGCGTAACAAACTGGCCGGGTACAAAATGAAAGGGTTCACCGGAAGTTAATTCGATCCAAAACCGGCGCGTTAATGATGTAGCATTTTCAATGCGAATCACTTTTCCGGTTTGCCAGGGTAGCGCCATTTTTAGATGTTAGTTATTAATTATTAGTTATTAGTTACTAAGATAATTCATACCTAATAACTAATAATTAATAACTAACAACTATTCTAGTATACCGCAATTTTCCGGACATATTTATTCGACCCCACCTGTAACTGCAATACATATACGCCGGCACTGACTACGCCTAGTTTGATAGTTTGACTAAAGGAGCCGCTGAAATTCGGATGCTGCCATTTATACAGCAGCCGGCCATTGATGTCCAATACCCGCAGATCTATATCCTGTGTGGATGTCTGATAAAATTGTATTGTGAATACACCGTTGTTTGGATTGGGTTTTACGATCAGGCCGATATCATTGCCCGGCACATAATTATATTCTTCAGAAACAAGTGTACAACCCGTGCTGTCATTTACAACCACTTTATACGGACCGGGAGCGCCCAGAGTATCTATTTGGTTCGTTGCACCCGGAATCTTATTACCGTTAAAGTACCATTGATTACCAGATGCGTAATTGCTGGATAGTGTAATACCAATTCTTGTAATCGTTGCCGGTGCTGGTGTTTTTGCCTTGATAGCTATTCTCGGAGAAGGGCATTTATTGAGCGTGATCCTTGTATCGTAAAAGAAATAATAATAAGCATGATAAAAGCCTGTATCCGTACAGTCTGCAGTATTGATCGCACTATTACCGGTAAAAGTGAATACTCCGGGAATTCCCATGGGGTAAGGGTTCTTTGTAATATTATTATTTCTGAACAGGAATGCGCTATCCTGCGCGAGGACGATCAACACATGGTCGCCCGGTGTGGGTACGGCCAGGTTCAATAAAAACACCGCACCGGTATCAGATGGAGAATTGACGCTTGTGGGAACCCGTGATGGCGTTGAGGTAGTCGGATAAACATCAATCGTGTTGGTCGAAATCGGGAAATAACTATATGAACCGGTACAGGAATCATAGTCCGCCAGGTCCGCTACAATGAAGTTTACTTTTCCACCCGCCCCGACATACAGACGGGTAGATTCGATCGTCACGGGTACGTTGTTATGAAACTTCACAAAATTTCCCTGGAAATAATTATACCCTCCCTGTGAGAACACATTTTTATTTACCGGCCCGACGGAACCTTTTATTTCAT
>DASSGT010000862.1:0-3892 GCA_035693345.1 Puia sp.
TTTTCTATTTGTAGATAAAACCAAGATAAGGAATGATAAATTGGATGAAGTCTCTCAATTTTTTAATTTGCAAATTTACAAGTTGATTTAGCTATGGGTATAACGCTTTGGGCTTAAAAGGTAATTTAATTTTTAAAAATGAATCAGATGAATACCGTGGGTTATTTTGAAATTCAGTCGTCCAGCCCGTCAAGGGAAATGGCTTTCTATAAAACCATATTCGGATGGAACTTCATCAGGCAGGACTCTGTCCCTATTGAATATTACATGATCACAACGAATTCGATCAATGGTGGCCTGTTGAAACGACCGGCAGCTCTGCCTCCGGATGGTACGGGTACCAATGCGTTTGTATGTTCAGTCCAGGTAGAGAATTTCGACCGGACAGCAGATTTGATTTTGCAGCAGGGCGGGCGGGTCGCCATGCCAAAATTTGCTGTGCCCGGACGATGTTGGCAGGGATATTTTCTCGATGCCGATCATAATGTTTTTGGTATTTTCGAAGTAGATGATCAGGCCGGACGCAGCTAAATAAATACCCCGGTATAAACATACCAGGGCTCAACTACTGACAGAACTAAATCATTCAAGACTTACTACAGTAATCGTAATTATATTTCCTAACCCATTCATGCGTGATCTAACACCTGTACTGCTGAGAACTTATTTTCTGGCTTGGATACTAAATTATTTAGCAAACATGGTTAATCTTTTAGGACAAAAAAAATAAGGGTCAGGAATCCTGATCAATTTTGGGTGGTTATGCGGAATTCCTGCCAGGCCGGATTATGGATGTATTTTCCCAGAATTTCCCTGAATTTACCCAAACAAGGCATCGTTTTTGGGCTTATAAACGGGGGAAAGGTTGTTGATAATAAATATGACGACCACCCATTCCAATGTGTCCAAAATGTTATCTTAGTTAACTATGAAGAAGGTATTCAGAATTATTCTGACTGGTTTAGCCATTTGTACGATTGCGATTCCTGATATGGGATCGGAGGTTTTGAGAAAGATCAGAGGGAATATCCGTGATCTAAAACATAAAACTGCCGATGGTATGAATGATCTCGCCAAAGGCCTCAGCAATTCTTCTGCAGAAAAAACTAGATAGTCTGGAAGACTGAAAGACTGGAAGTCTGGAGGTGTAATTCCAACTAACTTATTAAACTTTCACTTCCAAACTTCCAGTCTTCCACACTCGCATCAATGCTTAGTTTCGTTGTAGTATTTCATCGCTTCCGGCATGACTTTTTTCAAGTCTTCAATTCTTTGTTCATCGGCCGGATGATCGCTCAACAGTTCCGGCGGTTTTTGTCCACCCAATGCAGCCATTCGGGTCCAGAAAGGGATCGCTTCCTGCGGATTGTATCCCGCCATGGCGGCGAATATTAATCCATAGTGATCTGCTTCACTTTCCTGCTTGCGTGAATAGGGAAGCAGTACCCCGATTTGCGCGGCAGGGCCGTATACCTGATTAAAGATTGATACTGTTTTGGGATTACTGCCCAGCGCCACGTTTCCGGCTACCTGGATGCCTTCTGCGAGCATCTGCTGGCTCATACGTTCGCGTCCGTGTCCGGCTACTGCATGCGTGATTTCATGTCCAAGTACGATGGCCAGCGCCGTTTCATTTTGGGTAACAGGCAGCAAACCCGAATAGACTACCACTTTACCTCCGGGCATACACCAGGCATTTACTTCTTTGCTGGAAACCAAGTTGAATTCCCAGGTATAGCCCTGTAACTGGTCACCAGCCCCATGTTCATTATAATATTTGGTGATGGCGGTGGCTATTTTATTTCCGACACGGCGAACCATTTCCTGGTTTTGATCTGTTGCCGGCACGACAGGATTTTTTGATAAAAAATCTTTATACTCCGTAAGCGCCATAGTCTGCAATTCGGACTCCGGAACAAGGTCGAGCTGGCTTCTTCCCGTGATAGAATTCGTCTTGCATCCGTAAAATAATAGTGAAACAGAAATGATGCAGACGTAAATAATTGTCTTCATGATAGTTATTTTAAGAGTCAGTTATTCCGCAATTTATATAACAATATCGTGCCAGCGGGATGGACAACTACAGTATTTCTCCTGAATTGAGTTCCATCTTTGCCTGATGGAGACGTTACCATGTAAAAAAATAGGCAGCAGGAGAGATCAACCCAACGAAACGACCCATTAAAGCATCTATGGTTTCAAAAGGGCAGCATATAGTAAACACGGATCTGAAAGGGTTGATTGCGGGTTGCCTGGCAAGTGATCGTTCCTGTCAGAAGGAAATCTATTCCCTGTTCAGTCCTGCAATGATGTCCTTATGTATGCGGTATACAAAAGACCGGCAGGAAGCGGAGGAAGTTTTGCAGGATGGGTTCTTACAAATGTACAAACGAATTCAGCAATTCAAAAATACAGGGACTTTTGAAGGCTGGCTTCGTAAGATTATGATAAACTGTGCGCTGCAGAAGTACCGGCGAAAATCGGACCGGTACAGAAAAGTTGCCATATCTGAGGAAATATATTTTCTTCCATCCGATCTCAGCGTTTCAAACCAGCTTCAGGAAAAAGAACTCATCCGGTTAATTCAGTCGCTGCCGCCAGCCTGTCGCCTCGTTTTTAATTTATATGTTTTCGAAGGATTAAAACACCGCGAAATAGCCCGTTTATTGGAAATTTCAGAAGGCACATCAAAATCAAATCTGTTTGATGCCAGAAACATCTTAAAAAAACAATTGAGACGGGAATTTAAAATTGCGAAATAAACAACAATGAAGGATTCGTTTCAGAATCATGTGGACGACTTATTCCGGAATATGCTTCAATTTTATAAAAAGGAGCCAGGAAAACATGTCTGGGAAAATATAGAAAAAGAACTCGACCGGGACGATAAGGCCGCCCTGGTCAAAAAGAGCAAAGCAGGTTTTGTAAAAGCGTGCACCCTGACACTGTTGTTCTTTTTTCTGGGGTCAACGGTTCTATATTACTACATGTATCTTGTTCAGCCGGAGCAATCCGTTATTCAGCCTGGTATAAGTAAATCAGGAGTTGACAACAATACTCAGAAGCTGACAAAAATTTTTCCGGTTTCACCTGTTTTAATAGAATCGAAAAAGAATAATTCGATTATTAAACCTGTACAGCCGGGCGTCAGCGAAATATCAGCGCCGGACTTTTCATATTCTAATGCGGTTAATTCAGCATTATTATTTCATTCTGATTTAATACCAGCCGTTACAGCAGAAAGGATCTTGCAACCTCTGAAGACTCCTGAGGGCATCTCATTAAATATTAAAGAAACTGCCAGTCAGCAGATCGTAAAGCCACAAAAAATAAAATTCGCGGACAGGCTGTCGATAACGCCTTATTTTTCACAGGAGTTTGCCGGTTACAATTTTACCGATAATGATGTTACAGCAACGAATGGGAAGGAAATTGAAAAAGCTGAAAGAAATATATTTTCGGCATCCGTCGGCCTGTATGTTAATTATAATGTTAATAAAAAATGGATTCTTCAGACGGGTATCAGTTATTCATGGTCCAGAAGTATTATGGATTCTTCGCAATCCTATGCCGAAAGGAACGCGGCCGGTGATATCGCATTTAAATTAAACACAGCTTCCGGATTTAGTTTTTTGCATACTCCGTCATTTATAGCGCCCATGGTAGGTGATAGTATGGCAACAGCCAAGACCCATAATGAGCTTCATTATATTACGGTCCCACTCGTTCTTTCTTACCGTATTCCCTTTCGCAGATTTACTTTTCTGGCAGGTGCCGGTATGACATTCAATGTACTTACACACGCAACGCTTGAAACGGATATCTACGGAGCAAATTTTAAACAGAATGAATCAGAAATTCCGCTCAGGGGTTTGAAAAAAATAAATTTCGG
>DASSGT010000863.1:0-6539 GCA_035693345.1 Puia sp.
GTTATTCATTTCGAAAACTATGAACTGCAACCGGTGCTGGTGAATATGTCGGTTACAAAAGTCGAAGGCAGGGAATCGCTGCGCATAATCAGGGACACAGCTGCACATGGAGCAGATCTGCCGACATTTGTGCGACTGAACAACACGGAAAATTTCAAGAATGGTACGATTGAAGTGATGTTGTTGAGCCGACTTGTGCCGGACGCTGATGCCAGTGCAAGAGGATTTATCGGATTAGCATTCAGGATCAATAAGGACAACAGCAAGTTCGAATCTATTTACATCAGGCCCACCAACGGACGGGCGGATGACCAGATCCGCAGAAATCATTCGACGCAATATTTTTCCTATCCCGATTATAAATTCGACAGACTGCGGAAAGAATCAGAAGGAAAATATGAGTCCTATGCCGACATGGGGCTGAATGAATGGATCAAAATGAAGATCGTGGTAAAGGATGCTCAGGCAAAACTCTATCTAAATGATAATCCGCAGCCGGTCCTGATCGTCAACGACCTGAAGCTTGGTGCTTCCAACAACGGCGCAATCGGTCTTTGGCTGGATGGGGGTACCGATGCATATTTCCGCGAGATTAAGGTGATTCCGGAAAACTAGATTGACCCGGATTCATGCGATCGGCCCGATATACTATTAATAACAATGACAATTAAGTGACCGTTTTCGTATAAGATTATGGCTTTTGAAGAGTTTTTGTCCCGAGAAGTGAAAGCCCTGTCAGTACAGTTGCAATCATTGTCATTATGTAAGCGATGGGAAAAAAATAAATAAACTCCAATATAGACTGAGCCAGCAGACTGATAAAAAGAGCTCCTGACAGTTTCCTTGCTATTTCCGGCTGACTGTTAATAGCAGATCCGGCAAGCCAGAGTAAATAAACCGTCAGTAGTAAAAAAATCTCGCCAATCCATCCAAACCCATCAAGGAAATCGGCAAAACTATGTACTCTGCCCATAACCGGGAAACGGTGATCAGTCATCGCCTGAATGACCATATTTTGTTCATTGGTCTCCCCCTTCATAACATTGGTCACACCAAGAAAATGGCCGATGGCATGTAAAAAAATTATTCCCGATGCAATGAATAAAAGAATTTTAGGTTTCATCGTCAAATAATAAATTCAGATTAGGCGTCCTTTATGGCATTCGCAATGCCATGATGAAATTATCGATAAAAGTTTGAAGTATGCATTTCGAACAAGATGGCGAAAGTTGTAAAATGGACTTTGTCGTTTAAATCAGATACAAGCAAAAGCCATAATTTTACGTTATGGAAAATAAGTCTACCAGAGTTCAGGAAATGCTGGAGGGCCTGATGAAAAGATATATGGCGAGAGTACCAGATGTAACCGGTATCATTGACGCGATGATTCGGGAAGGCATCATTCAACAGGCATCTGAAATTGAGAATGATCATATCGCTTTCAGAACGCTGGGTGTTCCCAACCTGGGTGTCGGTTCGCTGGAAAAAATATTTTTATTCCATGGTTATACAAAAAGAGATTACTATTATTTCCGGGAAAAGAAATTAAATGCCTGGTGGTATTCACCTCCTGTTGCCGGTCTGCCGAGAATTTTTATTTCCGAACTCAGGGTAGATGATTTGTCCTCTGTATCGCAAGCCATCATACATTCCTATACAAATTCAGTCCTGGCAGATCCGGCTGACAGTCTGGACATGAGAGATTCCAAAGCAGTCGATTTTTACCTGCATAGCTCTTCATGGACAATTCCGTCACTGGATGACTATGAAAGCCTCGCTGATGAAAGTGAATATGCCGCCTGGGCCATCTACAACCGGTATTATCTGAATCATTTTACGATGTCGGTACATAATCTGAAAAAAGGATTCAATACACTCTTAACATTCATTGAGTTTTTGGAACGAAACGGGTTCATGCTCAATGATGCAGGAGGAAAAATTAAGAAGAGTCCCGATGGTCTTTTGTTGCAGAGCAGTACGGTGGCGGAAATGGTGCTGGCCCAGTTTTCAAATGGGGAAACGAAAATGATCCCCGGTTCCTATGTTGAATTTGCTGAGAGAAAGGTATTGGAGCCTTTTCGTTCCCTGCCTGAGAATGAAATATTACCCATCCACAGAAGGGAGGGATTTGAAGCAGCCAATGCGGATAAGATTTTTGAGAGCACTTACCTTGAGCAGGTGGAGAGGAAGAGTTAAGAGTATGGGAGTATGAGAGTGTATTTACAGCCGTGGTGCAAACGGGGACAGTATGATAAAAATGAATTTCTGTATCGGCCAGGCTGGCCGGGCGAGGCGAGCTTCATTTTGATGTCTAAGACATAATCTGGAAATCCGATACATGTTTGGGGTTCCTTTTTTGTTTAGTTTATTTTCCCTCGCCATCTTAAAATAGGTTCTGTAAAATGCCTCCGTATTCATGGCCGGTTTGAATTTCTGGATATAATGGGCCTCTGATCCCGATTCGTTCCAGAAATGATGGGGCACATGGGCCGGTATAACAACCACTTCTCCCCGGCCCATACTGAATGTTTTGCCTGCTACGCGGAAATGAAGTCTCCCGTCCAGAATCTCAAATATATTTTCCTGATACGGATGAATATGTTCCGGCTCCCTTATCTGAGAAGAAGGGCTATAACATTCGATCGAGAGAAGCTGTCCATTGGTTTCGGCACTGGTCTTCAGAAACTTCATTCTCTGTCCGTTACGTGGATTTGTAATTTCCCTTTGAGAATTGTCAGTTGTCAATTGTTAGTTGTTAGTTGTTAACGGTTGCTCATCTTCTTCCTGAGACTAAAGGTAAATAATGCCAATACTATCAAATCCAATCCTAAAGTTACCCAAAGCCAGCTATTCTTAAATAAAACAAGAAGAGTTTCGGTTTGAGGAGCCAGAATACAGCCGATATGAGAGACGCCGATATGCTGTATATTTTCAGGAACACGTACTTAAAACTGACCCCATCAGATCCCGGGGAGCTGCGCATGTCAGCAGTTAAAAGGTATTTATTAAAAGCTATGTGTGATTATGAATTCTTTTGCTGCTCATGGATTTGTTTAAGCAGAGCCAGTCGCTCGGAAATCTTTTTTAGTTGATGATAAATGACTTTTGTTTTTGCGAGGATTTCGTTGTTCCGGAAAGAAAGATCCAGTAACTTTTCGTAATGGGCCATCTGAATTTCCAGATCCCGGATTTCTTCAGTACAATCTTTGGTTTGCATCCTGATAAATTTAGCGTGAAATAATATTTATCAGTCTTACACCTGAGGTATGGATTTTTGAGAGACCAAAGATCGGGAATCTGAGTGGTATAGCCGGCACATGTATTTCTTATATCGGTTATCAAAATATTAATATGAAATATCTGAAAATTGCAACTTACAATGTCAACGGCGTGAATGGCCGTCTTCCTGTATTACTCCGGTGGCTGAAAGAACAAAGTCCGGACATTGTCTGTTTGCAGGAACTCAAATCACCGGATGAAAAGTTTCCGGAAAAAGCATTACTCGATGCAGGGTATGATGCGGTATGGCATGGACAGAAAAGCTGGAACGGCGTGGCCATATTATCCCGTGTGGGCAAACCAAACGAAATGAGGCGCGGACTACCAGGTGATCCGGATGATTTGCACAGCCGGTATATAGAGGCGATGGTTGATGATATACTGATTGTTTGCCTTTACCTTCCCAATGGCAATCCATACCCGGGTCCAAAATTCGATTACAAACTGGGCTGGTTTAAAAGATTAAAAGTGCACGCTAAAAAACTGCTGGCACAAAATACGCCTGTTATACTGGCGGGAGATTTCAATGTGATGCCGACGGAAATCGACGTATATAAGCCGGAACGTTGGGTCAACGATGCCCTTTTCAGAATTGAGATACGAGACGCTTACAAAGAACTGGTGGATCAGGGCTGGACAGATGCAATAAGGAAGTTATATCCGGAAGAAATTATTTATACTTTCTGGGATTATTTCCGCAATGCCTACGGACGAAATGCGGGCCTTCGCATTGATCATTTTTTGTTAAGTCCGACGGTAAGCAAAAGGCTGCTCACCGCTGGTGTGGACAGGGATGTCAGGGGCTGGGAAAAAACCAGCGATCATGCGCCGGTATGGATAGAGCTGAAGAAAGTATAAGAGTGTGGGAGTATGGGAGTTAAAGCACCTGAATATTTTGTTGGCGGTAAGCTTCAAACATTTCGTTATCCGGATCGATCTCCGTAATGATGGAATCCAGTTTGTCGATCGGACAAATTTTGTAAGCTTCTGAAGTACCGATTTTGTCATGTCCCGTCAGCGCCACGATCCGGTCTGCACAATTCACCATGGCGCGTTTCATTTCACATTCAAAATAGTCAATGCTTGTGACGCCGATCTGATGGTGCAGGCTGCAAATGCCGAGAAAGCAAATATCCACATGGAACTGTTCCAACAGACTGATGGCATAAGCACCTGCCGTTGCCTGTGAGTCTGTAAGAATACGGCCTCCGGTGATAATCACTTCCATATTCTTCCGGCCGGCCAGCAGGGCGGCGACGGGAATGTTGTTTGTGATAATGGTCAGGGGCATATCCAATATTCCTGCAAGAGCAAAAGTGGTCGTGCCGCCATCCAGCAAAATCGTATCACCCGGTTTTATCAGGGGCAGCGCTTTTTGTGCAATAATGGCTTTTTCGTTTTCGGAAATATGAATTCTTTCCTGAAAACTATGAGCGTTGGGAGAATGTGGTATGGCGCCTCCCCGCACTTTGGTAAGCAGGCCGTTTTTCGCCAGTCCCTCAATATCCCGCCGGATGGTGTCCTCCGATACTGCCAGGGCTTCGCTCAACTCGCCGAGTTTTACGGATTGATTTGATTTTAAGCTCTTTATGATAAAATCATATCTTTCTTCTTTTAACATATTGCAACATTATGCAATAAAACTACAAATTTTTTTGCAATATCATGCAATTAATTGCGTTAACTTGCAATATAAATTTTGAATATGTCAAAGAAAAGAATCTTAATAGACATGGATCATGTGATGGCGGACATCACTGGCCAGTATATAAAATGGTATCAGCAGGCAACCGGTGTGGAAATGAGCCGGGAAGATCTGTTGGGTAAACCTGAGGACCTTGCTTTCCCCGAACCCAGGCTGATCAGGGAATTCCTGCATACACCTGGTTTTTTTCTGACTACCCCGGTAATCGCCGGCAGCCAGTCCGTGATCAGGGAACTCAATCAGATATATGATGTATTTATCGTTTCTGCCGCCATGGAATTTCCACAATCTCTTTCGGAAAAGTATACCTGGTTATTAAAACATTTTCCCTTCATTCACTGGCAGCAGATCATTTTCTGCGGATCGAAAAAAGCTGTTTCGGGTGACTTTATGATCGACGATCATGTAAAAAATCTGACCCATTTCAAAGGAGAAAAACTACTCTTTACTGCTACGCATAATGTCAATATGCATGATACCGGTTATCGCAGGGTGAACAACTGGGATGAGGTAAAGGAACTATTTTTGCTTCCGAAGTTTAACACCCAGGTCGTAACGCTTAAAGCTTAAAGCGTAAAGCGTAAGGCGTAAGGCGAAGGCGTAAGGCGAAGGCGAAATATTTAATGAATATGACTACGGATAACGAAAAAAAGTCGTTTTCAGGGATTATCAACAGCGATCAAACCGTACTTGTTGATTTTTCCGCTGAATGGTGCGGTCCATGCCAGATGATGCCGCCGATTTTGAAAGAGTTAAAATCGATGACGGGAGAATCGGCGACTATTCTCAAAGTGGATATCGACAAAAATCCTGCACTGGCTTCCGCTTACCAGGTACAAAGCGTTCCCACGCTGATCATCTTCAAAAAAGGACAAATCAAATGGCGCCAGAGTGGTGTGGTACCGGCAAAACAATTAAAGGCCGCTATTGACAGGGCATCTTCCTGAAAGAATTATTCACCTAAATAAGAATTTCATGAAAACCGGGTTATTTATTTTTGCTGCATTTGTTTTTTTGAACGCGACAGGTTACTCCCAAAAAACCATTTCAGGATTTGAATCGCCGGAAAGCGTTATAAAATCGGGAGACAGATTATTTGTTTCGAATATGGGCGGAACAAAACCCGACCCAATGGCCCTGGACAGTAACGGATTCATATCCGAACTCACGGCGGATGGAACGGTCATTCATCAGAAATTTCAAAAAGGAATCCTCAACGCACCCAAGGGACTGGCGGTCGTAAAGGATGTGGTATTTGTGGCAGACATAAATCGCGTGGTGGGTTTTAATATCCACTCCGGTGAACAGACATTTGAATTGGGCATTCCGGCCAAAATGCTGAATGACCTTTGCAAAGTGGATGATAAACATCTATGCGTATCCGAAACGATGAGCGGCCGGGTGATGCTGATTGATCTAACGGACAAGTCTATACGCTTTCTGGGATCCATCGAGGGCGCCAACGGTGTTACGTATGACGAAAAAACAGGTAAACTGTATGCGGTGGGTATGGGTGTCAATATGAGTGGAGGCAAAATATTCAAAAAAGATCTGA
>DASSGT010000864.1:0-9817 GCA_035693345.1 Puia sp.
GCTCAGTTCCGTTTCCTCAATCTCCACATTGTAGCGGTTAGCAAGCCACTTCAAGGCTTCCACATAAGAAAACTTTTCATGCTCCATGAGGAAGCTGATGGTGTTGCCACTTCTTCCGCATCCAAAACATTTATATATTTCCTTTGAAGGGGAAACTGTAAAAGAGGGTGTCTTTTCGTTGTGAAACGGGCATAGCCCCAGGTAGTTTGCCCCTCTTTTTTTCAACTTAACAAAGCCGCCCACTATCTCCGTGATATCGAAACGGCTCAGAATCTGTTGTATGGTTTGAGGTGAAATCAGGTGCCTGGATTGAGCGTCGAATTTAGTGCAAAACCAGGATCTTTAAGTCTTAAAATAGAACCGGATGGATTCCCCTTTGCTGCAGATTGAAAGTGTTTTTGTTCAAATCCTCCGAAAGGAAATTTTACGGAATATTTCCATGAAAATAAATCCGGGTGAACAATGGATCATATTCGGCGAAGCAGGTTCGGGAAAAACAGTTTTGGCGAATACGCTGGCGGGTCATCACGCATCCAGAGGATGGATCGACTTTCATGGGTTTGATGAAAAAAAGAAAGGAAACGCAGTGGTGGTTGTTGAACAGCAACACCGGTTCCTTGACCTTCAAAATCAAAGTAACTTTTATTACCAGCAACGATACAATGCCATGGATGCCGAAGCAACGATGACAGTTTCCCAGGCACTTGCCGTTTTTGATGAACTGCCGGATAGCCCGTTCTCCAAGTCAGCATTGGTAGCGAGATTTCATCTCGATGATGTACTGAGCAAGCCGCTGATCCAGTTGTCGAATGGTGAAAATAAAAGACTGCAGATTTTAAAGGCAGTACTTTGTTTCCCCGCACTGCTGATTCTGGATGAACCGTTTACCGGACTGGATACGGAGGGACGAAAAATACTCGACGGAATTCTCGCAGGATTAGCCGGATCGGGACAGCATATGCTTTTGCTGACCAGCCGGAATTTTGTGCCCTCCTGTTTTAACCGGTATGCGCAATTACAGAACGGGGAATTGAAGTTCCTGAACAGTCCTGTGGAGATTCAGGACCAGAATGCTGTGTTTAGGGAAATGACGCATAAAGATTTTCCTTCTTCAATGCATTTTTCATATCCTGATTTCAACCATGCTGTTCGCATGCGAAATGTACATGTAGAGTATGACGGGAAAAAAATACTCGATGGAATAAACTGGGAAATAGAAAAGGGTGCATGCTGGGGACTGAGCGGTCATAACGGAGCCGGCAAATCAACACTGCTTAGTCTGATAACTGCTGATAATCCGAAGGCTTATGCCAATGATATTTATCTCTTCGACAGAAAGAGAGGGTCCGGTGAAAGCATCTGGGAGATCAAACAAAAAATCGGCTATCTCTCACCCGAACTGCAGCTATACTTCGATCCTGCCGCCACTGTATTCACAGCTGTAGCCTCCGGACTATTTGACACGATCGGATTATTTCGCAGACTTTCAGCAGATCAGGAACACTATGTAAGTGAATGGCTGCAGTTTTTGAATTGTGCTGAGGATGGAAACCGTTTATTAAACAGCCTGCCGGCTGGTTTACAGAGGATGATACTGCTGGGAAGATCCATGATTAAGATTCCGCCCTTGTTAATCCTGGACGAGCCCTGTCAGGGCTTGGACGGGGCTCAGACAGCCCTCACGCTTCATTTGATAGACCACTATTGCGTCCGTTTCGGTGCCAGCCTGATCTATGTAAGCCATTATCAGGACGAATTTCCATCCTGTATAAGCCAAACACTGCAGCTCAGAAAAGGTAAAATACTGTAATCCACTGATTATCAGCCATTTTTTTGACCAAAATAAATACCTGTTACAGAACGTGTAAAAACAAGATGGCTGAATCCGAAAAACTGTAAATTTGTGTGCTGCAGCTCCACTTACTACCTCCAAAATTCTTCTGCAGATTTTTTACTTCCCATTAATTCTAACATCCGAACTGAATCATTTTTAAAACTGCACAGTTATGTATTCTTATGCCCTGTTAGAAAAAAATTGCTACTACCTTATCCAGGAAACGGAGGAATCGCCTATTCATCTGATCAAAGTGAATCTGGAAACAGAACAATGTATGTATGTTTCCAAATACACCGACGAACAATCAAATGAATGGAAGAAAAAAGGTGATCCGATCTTTGACATCCTTGAACTGGTCAGTGATGATAAGATAAAAGACTGGGAATCGATTTACAACGATAACCAGGGATCTTACAACTACGAGGAAGACGAGGATTAATATTTTTCTTCGCTCAGACGCGCCGTAGCATATTTCCAAAAGCCAAATGAAATGAGTGAAGTGGAGAGTATGACGGCTGAATAATTTATAAAAACCACATAGGGCATTTCGGTCCCGCTTGTATGCAGGTAATTATAATTAAATACAATTGCGAATAAGCCATAATAGAAAATAAATCCAGCATACACAAAGACCAGTACGTTCTCTTTTTCGGTGTGTTCCACATTCATGAAATAACGACTGATTGCCCAGAGATTCATGATCAGGCTGATCAGGCTGCCTACACCGATGATGTAATTATTCGAGTCGAAATTAAACCCTTTCCATGCGATCATGACCGCTTCAAATAAAACGAAAGCGCCGAGCAGGTTTAAAAAGAATTTCTTTTTGAAAATATAGTAGAAGGTCAGAATAATCAGTGGCGGATCGATCAGATTATAATACAAAGTAATTTGATTGGTAACTGCCTTATACCACGCCCAGTGGAACATTTCGGGGAAATAAAGGACTCCGTTGATGGTCCAGAAAACAACAATGCAGAGATAGGATTTCTCGGCATTTAGTCTTTTCCTCCAGTAGAGGACCAGGGGAAGGAAGGCAAGCAGCACGACCAGGATGGCCATTAGCTGATTAATTCCCGGTAACAGACCAGTTTTCAAGGGTTAAAGTTTATGCTATAATAGCGTTAAATCAATTCTTTTATTATAGGTAAAACTACTTGGTTTTGTACTCAAATTACTGCGGAAATTAGTCCGCGTAATGCGCCTAAAAAACAGGAAATCAAGTAAATAAAGAACGGTTTATACACAAACGTGCGTAATTCACGCAGCCAGTCAATCCTTCGATTTACTTATATTTGCGGCCATTCATTATGGCAGAAAATAAACAGGATTTATTCGCGTACACAGAGGAGTCTATTCGTTCGCTTGACTGGAAAGAACATATTCGTCTCAGGCCCGGTATGTATATTGGAAAGCTCGGCGATGGCAGCAGTGCAGACGATGGTATCTATGTAATGATCAAAGAAGTGGTGGATAATTGCATTGATGAGTACACCATGGGCCATGGGAAACAGATCGAGGTTATGATCGAAGAAAAGACCGTAAGCGTGCGGGACTACGGAAGAGGTATTCCGCTGGGGAAAGTGGTTGACGTTGTCAGTAAGATCAACACAGGGGCCAAATATGACAGCAAGGCTTTTCAAAAGGCTGTTGGTCTGAATGGTGTCGGTATTAAAGCAGTCAATGCTTTAAGCCAGTCTTTCACCGTGGCGGCATTCCGTGATGGCCGTGAAAAACGTGCGTCTTTTTCAAAAGGGAACCTGGTGAAAGAAGACAGGGAGATAAAGGCCACGGTGCCCAACGGCACATTGGTTGAGTTTGTTCCGGATGAATCCATATTCAAAAATTTCCATTTCATCAATGAATACCTGGACAATCAGTTCTGGAATTATTGTTATCTGAATGCAGGTCTGGTCATCAATTATAACGGGAAGAAATATCTCTCAAAAAACGGATTGCTTGATTTACTCAAACGTAAGACCAATGAAGATGAACTCCGGTATCAGATCATCCATCTGAAGGGAGATGATATTGAAGTGGCCATCACCCATAACAGCGACTATGGTGAAGAGATATTCAGTTTTGTAAATGGCCAGTATACAACACAGGGTGGTACCCATCAACAGGCTTTCCGGGAAGCATTTGTGAAAGTAGTTCGTGATTTTTATAAAAAAGATTATGAAGCAGCAGACATACGTCAAAGTATTACCGCTGCCATATCAGTACGCGTAGTGGAACCTGTTTTTGAATCGCAGACAAAAACCAAACTGGGCAGCCAGTATATGGAGGAAGGTGGTGCCAGCATGAAGAATTTTATTCATGATTTCCTGGCCAGGGAGCTGGATAATTACCTGCATAAAAATCCATCCATCGCCGATGCGATGAAAAAACGCATTGAGCAAAGTGAGAAAGAGCGCAAGGAATTATCAGGTATTCGCAAGCTGGCTAATGAAAGGGCCAAAAAAGCCAACCTGCACAATAAGAAACTGAGGGATTGCCGTGTCCATTATAACGAAGAAGCTACGGGCAAAGAAAAAAACCTGATTCTTGAAAAACAAAAAGAATCCACCATTTTTATCACCGAGGGTGACTCTGCGAGCGGTTCAATCACCAAGGTTCGCAATGTGGAAACACAGGCTGTATTCAGTTTGCGCGGAAAACCATTAAACTGTTTTGGTCTCACTAAAAAAGTGGTTTATGAAAATGAAGAATTCAATTTGCTTCAGCATGCTTTGAATGTAGAGGACGGCATAGAAGGTCTTCGTTATAATAATATCGTCGTGGCGACCGATGCCGATGTGGACGGAATGCATATCCGTCTGCTGCTGATGACTTTTTTTCTCCAGTTCTTTCCCGATCTCGTGAAGAATAATCATGTCTATATTCTGGAAACACCATTGTTCCGTGTAAGGAATAAACAGGAAACTATTTATTGTTACGATGAAACGGAAAAAAACGCAGCAACCAAAAAACTGGGTAGTAAACCGGAAATCACACGATTCAAAGGATTGGGAGAAATCTCACCGCAGGAATTTGCGCGTTTTATTGGTCCTGATATGCGGGTACAGCCGGTCATGATTATGCCGGAAACACATATTCAGCAACTGCTGGAATATTTTATGGGAAAGAACACACCGCAACGGCAGGATTTCATAATAGGAAATCTCCGGATGGAAATTGATCATGCGGAAACACAGGCATGAAAGTGTGGAAGTGTGGAAGTTTGGAAGTATGGAAGTATAGTGAATGAGTGTGGAGGATTAATTGAACTCAAATTACTAAGTGATGTTTCATATTGTATTTGATTCACGGGGGGCAGAGCTTTTAAATGCAGCCATGGACCTGGATGAGGCCCTCGATGGCGAAATTATCCTTATGCAGGACGATTATTCAGTCGGTCCGATTCAGAATCTTTTTTCCCAAGAAGGACTCGCCGAACGTAAGAAGTGGTGGGATGAAATTCGTCAGGAAGTAAGTAATCCTGCAACAGAAGAACCTGATTCCGCCACGCTGAAGAAAATTCTGCAAAGAATGGAAGAAGAAGAATTTGACCAGATCTGGATCTGGATGGCGCCGAATGTACGGGATGTAAGTGGTTACTACTGGCTGATCACTCAACTCAAGGAGTTTTCAGGAAGGATATACCTGTTGAGTTTAAATAATCTTCCGTTTATAAATGAAAAGGGAAATGTTTTTTATCCTGTTTCACTTTCCGAAATTCCTGCCCGGGAATTTGTGAAGGCTAAAAGATTAGCGCGTCCGGTAAGTCTCGCAGAATTTGAGACAGACCCTGATGAATTTTTGCGCCTGGCTTCGGAAAATAAGAATCTTCGCCTGCTGGAAGGTGGAAAGAAAATAGTGCAACAGTCTGACGACTACTATGATAAACAGATTCTGCATTTTATTCAACCTGCTTTTCAGAAAATTCAGCGCACCGTACATCAGATTCTTTTAAAGTCCACTGAAAAATTAAATGAGAGTTTTTTGACCTGGCGGATGAAACAAATGGTGGCATCCGGTCTTGTTGAACAACAGGGAGAAACGATCAGGCTTGTAGTAAAGGCTGCTGATGAGGTGGATAGCGTGGAGGTTGATGGTTGATGGTTGGCGGAGTAACATCTATCGTGGATCGTAAATCGTGGATCGAAGACCACCACTCTTATACTCCTATACTTGCCTTGGGTCTGGAACCCAATTGCTTCATCATTCTGAAATGTGAAGACACTGCGCCGGTCATTGTCCTGAACTCATTATAATGTACCTGGTGTTTATCACAGACGTCCTTGACAATATGGGCAATCGCCGGATAGTGCACATGACTCACTTTAGGAAATAAATGATGTTCGATCTGGTAGTTCAGACCACCAACAAACCAGCTGATTAATTTATTTTGTGGTGCAAAATTGGCTGTTGTCTTCACCTGATGAATGGCCCATTCTTCTTCGATTTTTTGCGGTTCAATACCGGGTGCAAAAACAAATTCTGCATCTTCTACAACATGGGCCAACTGAAATACAAGCGCCAGGGTGAGTCCCATCATCACATGCATACTGCTGAATCCTATTGCCCAGGCCGACCACCCGACGAAATGTACGGGGATGATCACATAAAAAATGACGTACATTAATTTGCTTAGCCAAAATATGATGTGTTCATTCAGATCCATCTTCTGCAGTTTCGTATTGTGGATCTTTCCTTTAAAATATTTAATAAAATCCAGCATGGATACCCAGGCAAAGGAAGACACTGCATACAGAACCGGAACATATATATGCTGAAAGCGATGTGCTTTCATCCATTTCTGAGATTCACATTGACGCATGACCGGACTCTTGGCGATGTCATCATCAATACCATCAATATTTGTGTATGTGTGGTGAATGATATTATGTTTGAATTTCCATATAAAAGCATTTCCTCCAAGCAGGTTCAAACTTAAGCCCATGATGTTATTGACCCATGATTTTCCGGAATAGGAGCCATGACAGGCATCATGCATAATATTGAAACCAATGCTGGCTAATACGAACCCGAAGAGCCCGGAAATAAGAATTCCCGGAATCAAGGTAAAATGAATGGACAATAACATGACATATAAACCAATCGCTGCAGGAACCAGCGTAATGGCCTTGATATACAATTTCCAGTTACCGGTTTTCTTAACCCGGTTGGCAGAAAAGTACTGGTCCACCGAGGATTTCATATCCTGATGAAAGGAATTGTCTTTATTGGAAAATGAAACTTTATACATTATTGTATATGGTCTGCTAACCGGACAAAGGTACTGTTGAATTCAGCCGGGAACGAATCTATTCTGTATTCAGAATGTTAACTATTTAAGTGATTGGCTTATATTCATTATTCATAATAAAATAGCAAACATGAAAAATAAATGGCTGACCTGCCTGCTGTTATGTCTCATCATTTCTATAAAAATATTCTCGCAGGAGAAATATAATGGCATGGATGCAAATCTGTCTAATATTTACCGGCTGTCTGATGCGAAGAGCCGGTCCATTAGTCCGGAAAATTTTAACGGAGAAAAAGGGAAGGGTGGTATGGCTGAAAAAGGGACCGGGGAAACGGCGGCGCGGGAATTGGGGAAAGGATGGAAGCTAAGTCCGTCTGTGCAGATTAAAGCGCATACTACATTTACAATCGCAGATATAAATGGATCCGGTTCCATACAACATATCTGGATGACCCCTACCGGTGTCTGGCGTAACTCCATCATCCGATTTTACTGGGACGATGAAAAAACGCCTTCGGTGGAGGCGCCGGTTGGAGATTTTTTTGGGATGGGATGGAACCAGTATGCGCCGCTTCAATCTCTTGCCGTTTGTGTTAATCCGGGCTCTGCCTTCAACTGTTACTGGCCGATGCCGTTCAGGAAGAAATGCCGGATCACTATGGAGAATATTGATAATAATCCCATGACGCTGTATTACCAGGTAGATTATATTCTCACCGAAATACCTGCAGATGCGGCTTATTTTCATGCCCAGTTCCGGCGCATCAATCCATTGCCTGCAAAATCAATTGTTGTCTTACTGGACGGCGTCCAGGGACGCGGACAGTATGTGGGTACATATCTGGCGTGGGGCGTTCATAACAATGGCTGGTGGGGTGAAGGAGAAATAAAATTCTATATGGATGATGATGGGGAGTATCCTACGATTTGCGGAACAGGCACTGAAGATTATTTCTGCGGATCTTATGATTTTGACACACGCAAAAAAAATGCTGCCGGCGTGGAAGAAACCAGATACACAGAATTCAACAGCCCCTATTCAGGCCTGGCACAGGTAATTCGCGGAGACGGTCAATATAGCGTGTCACAGCGATTTGGTTTATATCGCTGGCATATTACGGATCCTATCCGGTTTGAAAAAAATCTTCGTGTAACAATACAAGCCCTGGGTTGGCGATCAGAAGGAAGGTATCTTCCATTGCAGGATGATATTGCATCAACTGTCTTCTGGTATCAGAGCGAGCCTCATCATGCATTTCCGGTATTGCCCGGCAAGGATGAACTGGAGGTAAACTAGCGAAAGTTAAGAGTTAAGAGTTAATAGGGAAGGGTGTTATTTCTGAGATGGGCCCCATATGGAGTTAAGCCGGGTGAGTTGTAGTGTTTGGAATAACCTCTCATTGGATTCAGTACGCCATTCATACAGGGGTTGTTCCGGAAAAAATATGTCCGTCATACAGGTCAGTCCTCCGTCTGCAAATAATTCCACAGATGAATTGTCCAGAATCACGGTGAATGTGGATCCTTTTGATTTTGCAATCCGGGGTGCATAGTGAATGGCTGCGAATTGCGTGTCAAAATCAGATTTCCCCGCTTTGGTTCTGTCGATGAAAAATGCATTTTTTACTTTGTCGAAACCGATGCGTAATTCCTGGCCTTGTGAATTGCTGAATACAACGCCGAATGATTGCAGGTCAGGAATATTAAAATCGATTTTACAAGGAACCTGCAACGCAATTTTATTTCCTGTGGATATTTTGTGAGATGTGCTCAGTGATTTCAGAGAAACCGGTTTCATCGTCGTGAAATAATGGAGTCCGATTTTTTTCAAACCCAGTATGCGTGGAATCGTCATTGCACTTCTCCATTCAACAGTTGGGACTTTTGTAGCATATAACCAGTTGCTCATCCAGCCCAGAAATATTTTTTCTTTTCCGGTATTGCTGAAACTTACGCCTGCATAATTGTCGGCTCCATAATCCATCCAGCGGGTTAGGGTATCGTTTGATATGAACTGATGGCCGTCAAAATCGCCTGTGAAATATTGAGTGCCTGAGCCTACCTGAGGGGCACCAGGATTGATACTTACAATCAGGAGCCAGATTTTTTTTCCATCCACGACAAATGGTATCAGATCCGGACATTCCCAAACGCCTCCATGTGCGCCCATTCCAATCCCAAAATCAGATTCCTTTTTCCACTCCTTCAGATTGCGGGAAGAATAAAACATCACGCGGTCACCGGCTGCCAGAACCATGATCCATTTATTCGTCCCCGCATACCAGCTCACTTTGGGATCCCGGAAATCTTTTAATCCAGGTGTTTTTATAACCGGATTACCGGCATATTTCTGCCAGTGGGTGCCGTTATCCAGGCTATATGCGATGCTTTGATTTTGAAAAAAGCTGGTCCCTGATTTTTCTCCTGCCGGATCATGTTGCGTGAACAGGGCGACCATGGGTTTTTTTGTTTTTGTTCCGAATCCACTTGAATTAAGGCTATCGATGACTACACTGCCGGAAAAAATATATCCGAGGCTGTCGGGATAAAGTGCAATACCTTTCTGTTTCCAATGCAGCAGGTCCTTACTTACTGCATGGCCCCAGTGCATGGGACCCCAGACAGTATTGTCGGGAAAATATTGAAAGAATATGTGATAAGTGTTATCAATATATACCAGTCCGTTTGGATCATTCATCCAGCTGGTTGCGGGAGAAAAATGAACCTGT
>DASSGT010000865.1:0-2319 GCA_035693345.1 Puia sp.
TTCACTATAATCGTGATTTGATCGATTCGGGCAGTATAAATTCAGGTCAGGTAACATTCATGCTGGAAGAGGGGAACAGTCTTTGGTTGGGAACATACTACGCCGGATTAGACCGGTTAAACCGTCAAACAGGAAAATTCAAACATTATCTTTCCGCAGCTTACACAACCAGTATATATAAAGACTTAAAAGGTATTATTTGGGTAGGCACAGGGAACGGACTCTACCGGTATAATCAGCCATCGGATGAGTTCAATATTTTTGGAGAAGGGATTGCCGGAATCAAAATTGATAATGTAAGTTCGATGATTGGGGATGACCAGGATAATCTCTGGATCGCATCACCATCCGGAATTTTCAGGATTAATCGGAATAGGGACCAGATTATCCGGTATAATCAGAAAAACGGAGTAGAGCCCGAATACCTAAATTCCTTCCTCACTTCATATAAGGGAAAGGGCGGAAAGATTTTCTTCAGCACGCCATACGGTTATTATGCTTTTGATCCGGGTAAGCTTAGGATCCCGACCGGTGTTGGTAAAATTGAATTCACTGATTTATGGTTAAAAGGTGTACAAGTCGGTACCGGCTCTGATGGCCCTTTACCGGAACCTTTTTCCCTATTAAGTGAAATTCATCTTGCCCATGACCAGAATGTATTTTCCATTGGTTTTACGTCCCTCGATTATGGCGATCAGGCGGATAAGACTTTTTTATACAAGCTGGAAAACTACGATGAGGACTGGCATCCGTCGGGAACAGAGGAAAAGGCTTACTACTTTAATGTGCCACCCGGTAAATATGTATTTAAGGTAAAAGCCGCAAACAGCATGAACGGGGCCTGGACGGAGAAAAATATTTCAATCATCATTGCACCGCCCTGGTGGCGCACCTGGTGGGCATATTGTATTTATGGCTTATTGTTTATTGGTCTGACTTATTCTATTGACCGCTTTCAAAAAAACAGACTGATCAGTGCTGAGCGGGAAAAAGCCAGGGTACGTGAACTTGCGCAGGCAAAGGAAATAGAGAAAGCATACGGTGAGTTGAAGACCACGCAGGCCCAGTTAATTCAATCTGAAAAAATGGCGTCGCTGGGTGAACTGACGGCTGGCATTGCACATGAGATACAGAACCCATTAAACTTCGTAAATAATTTCTCCGAAGTAAATGAAGAGTTGCTTACCGAGATGAAAGAGGAAATGGAAAAGGGGAATATGGAACAGGCAAAAAGCATTGCCAATGCGGTCATTATAAATCAGCAAAAAATAAACCGGCATGGCAATCGCGCGGGAGCCATTGTAAAGGGAATGTTGCAGCATTCACAAACCAGGGCGGGACAAAAAGAGCTTACGGATCTGAATGTATTGGCCGATGAATATCTGAAGTTAAGCTATCATGGATTCAGGGCTAAGGAAAACGGCTTCACCGCGATCATTCATACGGATTTTGACAATAACCTGGGAAAAATCAATATCATTCCGCAGGATATCGGGAGAGTCTTATTGAATTTATATAATAATGCATTTTATTCCATAGCCGAAAAAAAGAAGCAACTAAATGGAGCCTATGAACCTGCTGTTGAGGTAAGCACAATGAAGAAAGATGATATGATCGAGCTAACGGTGAGGGACAATGGAAACGGTATTCCGCCAAAAGTCGTGGATAAGATATTCCAACCCTTCTTCACCACTAAGCCAACGGGTCAGGGAACAGGATTGGGGCTATCATTGAGTTATGATATCATCAAAGCACATGGAGGTTCCATTGGAGTTCAGACAAAAGAAGGGGAATTCACTGAATTCAAAATCAGTTTACCGGTTTAATTTTCGACGTCTCCTTAATTATGCCCACTCCACCATCGCATAGATTTCTTCGCGGCTGAGTTCTTCGGTCTCATTTATTTTTTCTGAAATCAATTCAGGGCCATAGGCGGAGAGCAGGATTTTTTCCGCATAGTCCAGACAGACACGCAGGGTGATCCAGGGCCGGTAATGCGTTTTTTCATAATCCTGCTTTATAGAAGCAAACAGTGTCAGGGCATTTTCCAACTGCCCGTTCTTTGCCAGGAACTGGCAGAAAGCATATTTAAAACACGTGTATTCCACATTGGAGCCGGACAGCCTTAAACATTCCAGCGATTCATGAAAATTGGCCAGGGCCACATCCTTTTTTTCAAGTTCCGTACAGGCCATCGCCAAACCCAGGAAAGGCAGGGAGGCATTCAGATTCAGATTATATTTTTTATTTACATCAATGCTTTCGCCAAACCGCTGAACCGCCGCTTCGTATTCCTTCTGATAATAATGCAGATAACCG
>DASSGT010000866.1:0-2398 GCA_035693345.1 Puia sp.
TCATATTACCCTTTCCGGCAGAATAGATGATCATAAAAAAACCCCTTGCGGGGTTTTGGCCTAGGCAGCCTGTTTATCTTTTTTTCTTTTGATCAGATTGATGAGAGATCCCATTGCTTTATCGAAGGACTCTTCGAATGATTTTGAGGAGCATTTTACAAAATAATCCTGGCGGGGAACATGTACTTTTATTTCTGCAATTTTATCTTTGATAGTATGGACAACGTTGTCCAGTTTAAGATATACTTCGACCTTTACAATTCTGTCATGGAACGTATCCAGTCGGGATAATTTTTTATTTACATAATCTACTAATTTGTTATCGGCCTCGAAGTGGACTGTCTGAATGTTTACGTTCATAGCTTCGCTTTTTAACAATGAAACAATAAATTGAAGAGCTTTTTTGCAGGCAATGTATACACCTGCCTTGTATTGAAATTAACTCCTTAGTGGAGTTTTTCCAAATTTTTCGGCCTATATATTCCCTGTATTTTCACCCCCTCGTTATCCTCTGGGATGGGATTTCTTATGTATTTCGCGGAGCTTGTCAATGGTATTATGCGTGTACAGTTGGGTCGCTGCCAGACTGCTATGACCGAGTAATTCCTTTACCGAATTCAGGTCAGCTCCATGATTCATTAGATGAGTGGCAAAACTATGACGAAGTACATGCGGGCTTTTTTTGTCAATTGTCGTTACTGTGGAAAGCCATTTACGGACGGATAAATAAGCGTATTTAACATAAAGCGCCTTGCCCTCGACGTTTACAAGAAGAGTTTCGGCTGAATCCGAATAGCTCCATCCCGGTAATGTCTGCTTTTCCTTCTGGTAGAGCCTGATTTCCTCCCGGAGAGAAGCACTGATGGGAATAATTCTTTCTTTGTTTCCTTTACCAGTTACCCGGATAGTCGCACCGGGGATATCTATCTGGCTGTTTTTAAGTGTTACAAGTTCCGTCAGACGGACACCGGTATTATAAAATATCCTGATCAGCAGACGTTCGGTACGTCCCTGCCACGTGTCCGGAAAATCGATCTGTTCTGTGAGGAGACGCATGTCTTTTTCCTCTACGTAAACTGGAAGCCTCTTGCCCGATTTAGGGCTTATGATTCCGGTCATTGGCGATTTTTTGAGCAAACCGGTACGCAACTGGTACTTAAAAAATGATTTTAAAGAAGAAATCTTCCGGTTGATTGATTTTGAGGAGATTTTCTGTTCTTTTAAACTGGCCAGCCAGGACCGTATAAGAGCGGTACTAACTGATGGGAGTGCGGTTTCCCCGAAACTGGAGTCAAGATAACTGAAAAACTGTCCCAGATCGTCATTGTATGCCCTGACCGTATGGGCCGAATACCTTTTTTCGAATTTTAAGTAGTCAATAAAGGGTTGGCTTATTGAATTCAATGCCAGACGATTAGTTCTCCTAAAAGTAAAAAATTTATAGCCACGAAATGAAAAAGCCTTTCAGTATTATCTGAAAGGCCCATCAATATGATTAAGCAGACGGTAATATTAATCAAATTTGCCAGTCGCCAACTGCTGCTTGTATACAGCTTTTAATACTTCACCCCTTCTTTTAATAGATGGTTTGGTGAACGACTGACGGCTGCGCAGCTGAATCAATACCTTGGCTTTTTCGAATTTCTTCTTGTACTTCTTTAAAGCCTTGTCAATATTTTCGCAATCCTTTGAATCGATAATCAGCATAATTCGTACTCCTTTTAAAATGAATTTCGGTTTGCAAAGATAAGGAGTTTTTTAAAATAAAGTAATAAAAAGGGTGGAAATCCCGATTTTTACAACATGTTCACGGGCATTATCGAAGCTACAGGGGTCATATCCAGCATTTCCGGCAGCGGAACAAATAAAACGTTCCAGATCATATCCTCCCTCTCGCCGGAATTAAAGGTGGATCAGAGTCTTTCCCATGACGGGGTATGCCTGACCATCGAATCGGTTACAGAACATACTTATCAGGTGACGGCTATTGCGGAAACACTTTCCAGGACCAATTTATCTGACTGGAGACCCGGATACCGGGTCAATCTTGAACGATGTCTTCAGATAAATGGACGGCTGGACGGCCACCTGGTTCAGGGTCATGTCGACTGCCCGGCAAGATGTGTACTTCGTGAGAACCTGACAGGAAGCTGGTTATTTCGATTCGAATTCCCTGAGTCCTTCCGGAATCTTATCGTAGAAAAAGGTTCCATTGCTGTAAACGGCATTAGTCTGACCTGTTTTGGTGTTACGAACAATGCTTTTTCAGTTGCTATCATACCATATACCTATGATAATACCAATATACGTGACCTCTATCCGCAATCCCAGGTAAATATAGAATTCGACCTGATCGGCAAGTACGTCGAGCGTATGACGGGACAACGGAAAGAGTCAT
>DASSGT010000867.1:0-2525 GCA_035693345.1 Puia sp.
TTGACAAGGCCGGCGCCAAAGGAACCGGGAAATGGACTTCTCAGGATTCAATGGATCTGGGTGTTCCCGTACCTGTCATTGACATAGCCGTTTCCCTGAGAGATCTGTCAGCTGCAAAAGAAGAACGCGTTCAGGCTTCAACCCTGTACAAATCAGGTACGCATGAAATAGCAGTTCCGAATGAAGTGTTTATAAGCCAGATGGCGGATTCGCTGTATTTCTCCATGATCATTTGTTATGCCCAGGGTATGGCACTTTTATATAAGGCGTCGACAGAACTGAAAATGGATATCCCTCTTCCGGAAGTGGTGCGTATATGGCGTGGCGGATGTATTATTCGTTCTTCGATGCTGGAAATATTTTACAAGGCATTTTCAGAAAATCCTAAACTTCCAAATCTTTTACTTGATAAGAATGTAGCAGGCATATTGCAAACGAAGAAACATAATATTGTTTCTGTAATTATGCATGCCACACAAACCGGTTACCCGGTGGCGGCTCTGATGACATCTCTTTGTTATCTGGAAGCTTACCGTAGCGAATTCCTGCCAACCAATCTCATTCAGGCCCAAAGAGATTACTTCGGTGCGCATACTTACCAGCGTGTGGATATGCCCGGCATTTTTCATACTGAATGGAGGTCTTTCGAAAACTAAAACTTATATGGAAAATCATAAAAGACCCGCTTCTACCCTCATTTTTATTTTTGGGGGAAGTGGCGACCTGAATTTCAGAAAATTATGTCCTGCCCTTTACAATCTCTTTATTGATCAGTGGATGCCTGAAAAATTCAGTATCGTGGGAATCGGAAGAACCGATTACACGGATGAAAATTACAGGAGCCGTCTGTTGGAAGGAATCAAAGAATTCAGCAGAAGGAAGAATGTTGCCGATGATCAATGGAAAGATTTTTCGAATCATGTATCTTATTTAAAAATGGATGCCGAGAAGGATGAAAAATATACCGGCATCGAACAAATGATCCAGAAAAAGGAAGCGGAGTTTGGTGAACATCCGAATATTATTTTTTATATGGCCGTGGCACCCCAGCTGGTGCCGGACATTGCAAAAAAACTTGGCCAGGGAAATATCTGCAGGGACATAGCATTTACACGTATCGTAATCGAGAAACCCTTCGGACATGATCTGTCAAGTGCACACGAATTAAATGAACTGCTGATGAGCATGTTCAATGAAAAGCAGATTTATCGCATCGATCATTATCTCGGAAAAGAAACCGTGCAAAATATTCTGGCCCTTCGTTTTGCCAATGCACTCTTTGAACCTATATGGAACCGGAATTATATTGACCATGTGCAAATTACCGCAGCGGAGACCGTAGGGTCTGAAGGCCGTGGTGCTTATTATGAAGGAGCCGGAACTCTGCGGGATATGGTTCAAAATCATATCCTTCAACTCATCTGTATGGTGGCCATGGAAGCGCCTGTTTCCTTTGATGCAGATGAAATAAGAAATAAAAAAGTTGACGTGCTCAACGCCATCCGTAAAATCCAACGCGAGGAAGTCGGGAAATACGCTGTACGCGGACAATATGAAGCGGGCTGGATGGAAGGCGAAAAAGTATCTGCCTACCGCGAAGAAAAAAACGTAGATCCGAAGTCAAATGTTGATACGTTCGCTGCCGTAAAATTCTATATTGATAACTGGCGCTGGCAGGATGTTCCATTTTATATCCGCACAGGAAAAAGGCTTCATGAAAAAACAACCGTCATCAATATTCAGTTTAGACCGGCTCCCAATTTTGCATTTCCGCCTGAAGCGGCTGAAACCTGGAGAGCAAACAGACTTACAATCAGCATTGCACCGGAAATGGACATACGTCTGCGTTTTCAATCGAAACGACCAGGTCAGTCCGTGTCATTGAATCCCGTAGACATGAAGTTCAGCTACAAAGATGAGTATGACGGAAATGAACCTGAAGCATACGAAACTCTTTTGCTGGATGTGATGGAAGGAAATGCCACCCTCTTTATGCGCAAAGATCAGGTAGAGGCAGCCTGGAAAATAGTCATGCCTATTCTGGAAGCCTGGCAAAACAGGTCTCCGATAAATTTTCCCAATTATGCACCCGGTTCCTGGGGACCTGAAGATGCGGAAGCATTGATTGCCAGGGATGGCCATCAATGGATCGTTATATGAGCTTAAAGCGTAAGGCTTAAAGCGTAAAGCCTGAATCTGTTTGCCGTTTTGAGATCCACTTTTGTAAATCAACGATCTTCTAATGAAACACACATTCTGATGAACATTGAAATTTATAAAGATGCCGACCATCTGGCGCGGGAGCTTGCAGAATGGATCACCGGGCTGATTGAAGAAACCCTGACACGAAAAGAATCATTCTCTCTGGTACTCTCCGGCGGGAGCACCCCCAAGAAATTACATCATCTGCTGGCCGCCGCACCTTTCAAAGATAGAATCGACTGGAAAAAAATATATATTTTTTGGGGAGATGAACGTGCCGTACCTCTGGAAGATGAAAGGAATAATGCCCGCATGGCTTTTGA
>DASSGT010000868.1:0-4251 GCA_035693345.1 Puia sp.
CAAAACAGGAACAGGAAGTGGCGGATTGCACCATCGATACCGATCTGGAAATTCTGATCCCGGATCAATATGTGGAAAGCATCACAGAGAGATTGTCTTTATATACCCGTCTGGATAACTGTGAAACGGAAGAGGAACTGATTGCATTTCGCAAAGAAATGGAAGACCGTTTTGGTCCGATACCTGACGAGGTTGAAGCCTTGTTTGACACGGTAAGAATCAGGCGGATGGCGGTAGAGCTGGGATTTGAAAAACTGATATTTAAAAATGGTCAGGTAAAATTTTATTTTGTGAATCGCCCGGATTCAAAATATTTTGAATCCGCCGTATTCAAAAATATGCTTGAATATATTCAGAAGCAGACCAGGAATGCGAGACTTCGGCAGAACGGAAAATTATTTATGCTGGTATTGAGTGAAATGGACTCGATGAAAAAACTACTTGATTTTATCACCCGGATGCATCGTGCAGTTTTGGAAGACACTGCCACACAACTAGTATGAAAGTATGGAAGACTGGAAGTGTGGAAGTGAGTGTAAGAGTATAGGAGTATAAGAGTGGGGGGCTTTACGCTTTGCGCTTTACGCCTTACGCTTTACCGGAGTCTCTTCTCCATAATCACGTGGGGAATGGTTATTTCGATAAATTGTCCGTCTTTTTTGACAAAACCGAGTTTTTCATAAAAACCGGTTGCGGTAACACGGGCATGCATCATCAGGGTAGTATATCCCATGTCCCGGGCTATATTTTCAGCAAAGATCATCAAGGCCCGTCCGATTCCCTTTCCCTGCAGATTGTTTGAAACAGCCATTTGCCTGAGTCGAAGCGTTTTATCATTTATTTTGGTCAGAAGGCAGCATCCAAGCATACGATCATCCTCAAACGCCCCAATCAGGACATCATCCTTCTCTTTTTCCAGCTCTTTTGGGTCAAAACTTAATCCCAGCGGCTTTCTCAGGAGATCATTCCGCAATTTCAGCATCATTTCATATTCGGGGGATCCGTAGTCTATCTGCTTAAGGGCCATGTCAAAACGGTTGATTTAGTGAAATGAGGAGCGGAAATCGCAAATTCCGGTATATAATCCAAATCAAAAAATAAAATTGAAATAGCTTGTTGGTTGTGTTTAATTCAAAAATTATATTTTTGCAGCCGAAACTAAAATTTACAAAAATGTCAGACATCGCAACACGAGTCAAAAAAATTATAGTGGATAAGTTAGGAGTAGAGGAAGCCGAGGTAACAAATGAGGCGTCCTTTACGAACGATCTGGGCGCCGATTCGCTTGACACGGTTGAGTTGATCATGGAATTCGAAAAGGAATTCAACATATCAATTCCCGATGAGCAGGCAGAAACCATTACAACTGTTGGTCAGGCTATCGGATACCTGGAAGAACACGCCAAATAAGAGGTTTCTTGTGCTGCGCTAATCTTCGTTGATCCGCTTTTCGAAGGCTTTACTGCTGAGAAAGCGGATTTATCACATTATTCACATCCGCGCAAATGCTAGTATGGAACTGAAAAGAGTTGTTGTAACAGGAATAGGTGCGCTTACACCGATTGGAAATAGTCTGAACGACTATTGGAAAAACCTGTTAGGCGGCGTCTCCGGCGCGGAAATGATTACACTTTTTGATGCATCTAAATTCAAAACCCGTTTTGCCTGCGAGTTAAAGAATTTTGATCCGCTCAGTTATCTTGATAAAAAAGAAGCACGGAAGCTGGACAGGTTTGCGCAGACCGCCCTGGGAGTCAGCGACCAGGCTGTTGCCGATGCCGGTATCACAAAAGATAATGTAGACAATGACCGTGTAGGTGTTGTATTCGCCAGTGGTATCGGAGGGATCAATACATTCCAGGAGGAAGTGGGGAATTTTGCCAAGAGCGATGGTGTGCCCCGTTATAATCCCTTCTTTATTCCGAAGATGATACTGGATATTGCAGCCGGTCATATTTCCATTCGCCATGGATTCCGTGGCCCCAATTTCGCGGTGGTCAGTGCCTGCGCTTCTTCCACCAATGCTTTGATGGAATCATTCAACCTGATACGACTGGGCATGGCGGATATTATTCTGACCGGTGGTTCTGAAAGCGTCATTACCGAGGCCGGCGTAGGTGGTTTTAATGCTATGAAGGCGCTCAGCGAGCGTAATGAAAATCCCCAGACAGCGAGCAGACCGTACGATAAGGCAAGGGACGGGTTTGTAATCGGGGAAGGAGCGGGTGCTCTGATCCTTGAAGAACTGGAACATGCGAAAAGAAGAGGTGCCAGAATTTATTGCGAGGTTGCCGGCGCGGGTGCCACCGGAGACGCTCATCACATCACCGCACCACATCCGGAAGGCAGAGGCGCGAAAAATGTTATGAATGCTGCCTTACGTGATGCGCGTTTAACTGCTGCCGATATTGACTATATAAATACGCACGGCACGTCGACGCCTTTGGGAGATGTGTCGGAAGTAAAAGCCATCATCGATGTATTTGGAGAAAACGCATTTAAGGCGAATATCAGTTCAACCAAATCAATGACGGGTCATTGCCTGGGTGCTGCCGGTGTGGTTGAAGCCATAGCGTGCATCATGAGTGTAGTGGATGATATCGTTCCGCCAACCATCAATCATTTCGAAGATGATCCTGAATTAGATCCCCGCCTTAATTTCACTTTCCACAAACCGCAGAAAAGAATTGTAAACGCGGCATTGAGCAATACATTTGGATTTGGTGGCCATAATGCGTGTGTCATCGTGAAGAAATACCTCACTTAGTATAGGAGTATAAGAGTATAAGGGTATAAGAGTACTTTACACAAACTTTCAAACGAGTGGTTAAACGCATGATTTAAATCAAAAAGTGGCTTTACTCCTATACCCTTATACTCTTATACTCCTATACTTCTTTTTCCATTGATACGAAATAACTTATTTTAGTGTTGTGGGAATATTAGACCGGCTTTTTAATACCGACTCTTCGATTGTTTCTTTCCGCAAACAGTTGCGCAACGTACTGGGATTTGTGCCAGGCAATGCAGTATTGTACAAAACTGCTCTTACCCACCGCTCGGTTAAAGAGAGTTCAGACCAGAATAACGAACGGCTTGAATACCTGGGCGATGCCATACTGAGTGCGATCATTGCCGATTTTCTTTTTAAAAAATATCCTTATAAAGAAGAGGGCTTCCTCACGGAAATGCGGAGTAAAATGGTAAACCGCGTTCAGCTCAATGATATTGCGGTCAAAATGGGTCTTCGGAAAATTTCCTATTTTAATAAATTCGACGGTTCACTAAAAATGAGCCAGATCTTCGGGAACACACTGGAAGCAGTAGTCGGAGCCATATACCTGGACAAGGGTTACGATAAATGCAGGCAATGGGTAATGGAAAGAATCATCCAGCCCTATCTTTTCATGGAAGACCTTGAAAACCTGGAAATAAATCACAAGAATAAATTGTATGGCTGGGCCAACAAGAATGGCAAGAACCTTGAATTTGAAACCATTGACGAACATATGGAAGGAGGGCGCAGGTTATTCACCGTGGGCGCCGTTGTAAACGGAGAATTGATTTCTCAGGGACGAGCATATAATAAAAAAGACGCCAGCCAGATCGCCGCACAGCTGGCCATGGATAAACTCGGCCTGAACAAAGTGGAAGGAGAAGAATAGATTAGCTTTATAAAAAACCGAAGGGAGGGAAGAAAATTCTTAGTTGCCGATCAGCCCGTATAACTGATCGGTGTCCAGTGATTGCAAAAATGAATGGATGTATCCCGGCGATCCTTCGATATGCATGGCAATCACCCTCACCATATCGCTTTGAGTCGTCTTCACAGTTGTTAAATCAATATTCTTTTTATCTGATTTGTATGTCGGGTGGTAGTAGTCATAACCATCCGGTTTGAGCGTCCAGTTTCCAAAAAGAATAAATGCAAGATCACTGCACCTTTTAAATTGATTCAGATCGAAAATGGCCTTTTCATCCGTTCGATCATTGTGATACTGTGCGGCAAAAGTCGCGTGAGAAATATTTAACTGACCGGTTCGATGAAAGTCCTCAGCAATAGCCGATGCAATGGCGTCAGCAGAATTTATTTCGATTTTCACCCGCAGCATACTGGCGTTGCGAAAATCTGCTTCCTTTTTTCTTTTCAGATCCTGCATGCCGGCGAATTTTGAATAATCATTATTCGTGGTCATTTTTTTTATTTCCTCCTGCATATTTGTCAAAAAATCCTGTTGCCAATGCTGCCAT
>DASSGT010000869.1:0-4930 GCA_035693345.1 Puia sp.
CGAAAACTTATTTCCCCGGAAACATCTAACTTCATTTCGTAAAAGTAATTTGATTAATTCGAAACTGATGCGGGCAGTTGTTCAAAGGGTAAAACGTGCCAGTGTAAGCATCGGCGGCTCAGTTCATTCATCAATCGGAACGGGCTTGATGGTTTTGCTTGGTGTAGAAGATGCCGATGGTCAGGAGGATATACAATGGCTCAGTAATAAACTCATTAATCTCCGGATTTTTAACGATACGGCCGGTGTGATGAATTGTTCGCTCGCGGAAACCGGTGGCGACATTCTGCTGGTCAGTCAGTTCACTCTGTTTGCATCAACAAAAAAAGGGAACCGTCCATCTTATATCCGGGCGTCAAAACCAGATATCGCGATTCCTTTATACGAATCCATGATCGGACAACTGGAACGGGATTTGGAGAAGAAAATTTTTGTGGGTGTATTTGGCGCGGATATGCAGGTTGACATTCTAAATGACGGACCTGTGACGATTTTAATAGATACCAAAGAGAGGGGTTAAAGCGTAACGCGTAACGCCCAGTCAGGTGGCAAACATTATAAATAGTTAAAAAAATTAAAATGCCGGAGAAACACATAACCATCAGCGAGGCACAAAATATGATTGACGAGTGGATACGGACTACAGGAGTCCGTTATTTCAGTGAGCTGACGAACATGGCGATTCTGACCGAAGAAGTTGGAGAAGTAGCCCGCTTAATGAGCCGTATTTACGGAGATCAGTCATTCCGGGAAGTCGATAAGGATAAAAAACTGTCCGATGAACTGGCGGATGTATTATGGGTTATTCTTTGCATAGCAAACCAAACGGGAACGGATCTCACAGAAGCGTTTAGAAAAAATTTTGATAAGAAAAACATCCGCGATGCGAACCGTCATATCGAAAACTCCAAGCTAAACCCCGAAAAATCAGATCTATAAAGTAGTTACAAAGTGGTATATAAATTATTCACTCTTATACTCCCATACTCTCATACTTGTGTTATTGCCCCTGCGCCAGACTATACGCTTTCTTCCCGTTCATCACATTCAGAAGTTCAAAGGAACCGATTTTAAAATTACCACTGAGACTTACATACAGGCCAATGATATCCTGCTGTACGAGGGGTGAACCATCAATGCTTTCAAACCTTGCATTGTACTGATTCACCAGGTTCGTATATACAGAACCGGTAGGCCATACTTGTGTTCCACGGTTGCTGATATTGATCAGATTAAATTTGACACCACCATGACGTTTGCATTTCTTAGCGATGATTTCCGGTTGTTCAGAGCTTTCAATGAACATATCCACTCCGACGATATATTCCTGTTCATCTTTGGAATCATCCGAAACCATCATCTGATTCTGATCCATCTTAAAAAGAGTGGGTGTCACATGTGCATTTGGAATAACGGGTTTGGCGCCATGTTCAGGAATCTTTCCGAAATTATTAATGATTGCCTGGGCAAATTCCGTAGTATTTTTTCCTGGGATTGACTTATCACCAAAATCGCCGGTATGAACCCCCTGTTCGAGTGTATACAACAAAGCGTTTTCAATGACTGCCGCATTCTGCATAAATCCGAGATGACGCAACATAGCGATTCCACTGAGAAGCAGAGCCGTTGGATTCGCAATATTTTTTCCGGCAATATCCGGTGCCGTGCCATGTACGGCTTCGAATATCGAAATATGATCGCCGATATTGGCCGAAGGCGCGAATCCCAGTCCGCCGACCAGCCCTGCACAAAGGTCAGAGATGATATCACCCTGCAGGTTCGTCAGGACAACCACATCAAATTCCTGGGGACGCACAACCAATTTCATGGCCAGATCATCGACTATCACATCGTCGGATTTTAATTCGGGATATTCTTTGGCCACTTCCTGAAAGCATTCTAGAAAAAGTCCGTCCGTAAGTTTCATGATATTAGCCTTATGACCACAGGTAATACGGCGCGCCCCGTTTTTTTTAGCCATTTCAAAAGCGTATCTGATTACCTGAAGGCTGCCCGGACGGGTAATAAAGCGGCGGCTTAGCGCAACATCATGTGTAGGCATATGTTCGATTCCGCCATAGGTATCTTCAATATTTTCACGAACGATGGTGATGTCGATCGGGATGCCGGCTTTTGAGAAAACAGTGTCCACACCATGCAGAGATTGAAAAACCCTTTTGTTGGCATATGTATTCCATGTTTTTCTTGCCGTTACATTTATACTTTTAACACCTTTTCCCTTCGGTGTTTCCATAGGCCCTTTAAAAAGGATACCAAGTTCTTCGATCACCTGCTGTGATTCTGGTGTCATACCGTTTGAAAATCCCTTGTCAAAAACCCATTTTCCCATATCCACAATCACATACTCCAGCGGAACCCGATTTGCTTTAAATATGTTCAAAACGGCATCCATTATTTCTGGTCCGATGCCATCGCCTTTTGCAACTGCTATTTTCATATACTGTTATGTAGTTGGGCGAATTTACATTTTAAAGACTAAAGCCTAAACCAAAACTTAAAACTTTAAAGGAAATGTTTTCATGATGGAGTTACCAGGATCGTTTGGATATTTGTACAAAGACTGGTTTCGTATTAACTAACCATTTAAAGGAGAGTTTTGGGCCTTAGACTTTAGTCTTTGAGCTTTTTCCGTATTTTTATACAAACAGACTCCATGGCGAATAAAATTTCAGAAGGGGTTGAGATCGATGTGGAAACTTTTTATCAGCCGGACTATAGTAATCCGGTGGCCGGTGAGCACATGTTTGCCTACCGGATCACAATCTGGAACCACAATAATTTCCCTGTTAAACTGCATCGCCGTCAATGGCATATTTTCGATAGTAATGGCAGCAACCGGGAAGTAGAAGGAGAAGGCGTGGTGGGGGTGCAGCCTATTTTACAGCCGGGTGAAAAATATCAATATGTCAGCGGTTGCAATCTCCGCACGGAGATGGGTAAGATGTACGGAAGTTACCATATGGAAAATCTCCATTCCAAAGTGAGCTTTGAAGTGAATATCCCCATGTTCGAGATGATTGTTCCGTTTAAAATGAATTAGCGTTCAACGGCGACGGATTCCCTCACAGTTCTAATATGAGTAAAGCATTCCCGGTTTACAGAACCGGCAGATTATTATTGCGTCATTTTACAGAATCGGATCTTGAAAATGTCTATCTGGGACTCTCCAATCCTGAAGTGATAAAATATTATGGTGTTCATTTTAAAACATTGGAAGAAACCAGAAAACAACTTGAATGGTTTGCTAACTTGGAAAGAGATGAAACCGGAATCTGGTGGGCTGTATGCTCTACTGACAATTTAACTTTTTATGGTTCTGTTGGCGTATATTATTTGAACAAAGAGTCAGGGAAAGCAGAACTGGGATTTTGGCTGATGCCGGATTTCTGGGGTAAGGGAATCATTACAGAATCTTTACAACTGGCGATAGAACATGGATTTAATAAGATGCATCTGAAAAAAATTGAGGCAGAAGTAGAGACTGAGAATGAAAAGTCAAAGAACGTTCTGAAAAAATTACAATTCATTCATACATCCACAAAAAAAGATTGTGAAATAAAAAATGGTCGTTATATCAGTCTGGATATATTTACCCTTGAGGCCTGATGCCTATTCATCTGTTGCCGTCGCTTTAACAACCACTTCGTTCAGTTTATTTGTCAACGGAAATAACAAGAATCCGGCTACTAGGGCTGCGACGGCACTAATGCCAAAAAAAAGTGCCTTACTGTCGAAATGATCCCAGAAACCGGTCATCATGCCGGCGATTTTTCCACCCAGTGAAGTTGTAATAAACCACCCTCCCATCATTAGAGCGGTAAATCTTCGGGGAGCAACTTTTGATACCAATGATAAGCCAACAGGACTTACAAACAACTCACTGATCGTAAATATACCGTAGCTGCCAATGATCCAGGCCGAAGAGACTTTATGCTCGTAGATGTTGACGGAAAGTGCCGCTATGACCATGACCAGGGATGATACGCCAGCAATGATGGTTCCCCAGGCAAATTTTGAAGGTGTTGACATTTCCTTCCCCCGCGATTTCAAAAATCCGAACAACCCAACAATCACCGGCGTGAGTACAATAATCCAGAACGGATTGATAGACTGATAAATTTCGGTGGAAATCAATTTTAGATTTTCACCCTCGGCAGGCCATTCATTTTTGGGAATATTATGCAGATAAGGATCTACGCCCTGTTCTGTAATCACCTTTCCATTTTCATCCGTCTTTGCATGAAAATGATAATCCAGAACAGGCACTTCCTTTGGTTTTGTATTTACTTCCTGAAGAAATTTAAATGGTTTTAGCAGAGGTTCGATGGCCCGGGGGACCTCCCGTTTCGTATAACTGTCAGCCCAGATCGTAAGTGAAGTAGCATTCTGATTGTAAATATTCCAGAAAATGATGGCTACGCCAAAAAGTGTAAACAGGGTAGCGATTCTTTTTCTGTCAAATCCGCTACACCGGTACCAGACCATAAAATAAAATATGATGATAGGTACACATGCAAAAAGAAATGCGTCGTTGGAATCGGAACCAAATAAATTCCCGGGAATAAACCATCCGATAATCCCGGCCGCAATCGCTGGCAAAAAAACAACAGAAATAATTTTTGAGAAGGCCATGTCCTCTTTATGGACCGGCTTGATCACATCAGCGTGTTTAACAAATTTCTGACCAGAAGCGAATATGATTAAGCTCAGAATCATACCGAATCCTGCAGCCGAGAAAGCATATCCCCAGGAATAATTATTTCGCAGGAAGGCTGCCACGAAATTACAGACCAATGCACCGATGTTGATCCCCATATAGAAAATATTATAGGCGATGTCTTTCTTGGGCTTTAATTCTTCCTTGTTATAAATATTACCCAGCAGTGTGCTGATATTTGGTTTAAAAAAC
>DASSGT010000870.1:0-2616 GCA_035693345.1 Puia sp.
ACACACGAATAAAGGATACCCGCTGGCCGGATAAGGAAACCGTCAACGATGATTCCCAGGGCGTGCAGTTGGCTACGATGCAGAAACTTGCGGGTTATTGGGGGAATAATTATGACTGGCGCAAAGTGGAGGCAAAACTGAATGCTTTGCCGCAATTCATGACCACAATTGATGGACTTGATATTTATTTTATCCATGTTCGTTCCAAAGAAAAGAATGCCCTGCCGGTTATCATCACACATGGATGGCCGGGCTCAGTCATCGAGCAGTTGAAGATCATCGGTCCGCTCACTGATCCTGTTGCCTATGGCGGAAAACCTGAAGACGCTTTTGATGTAATAATACCTTCTCTTCCCGGCCACGGTTTTTCAGGCAAGCCGACTGGCACCGGTTGGGATCCGGTGCATGTTGCAAAGGCATGGATTGAATTGATGAAGCGGCTCGGATACAAAAAATATGCAGCACAGGGGGGTGACTGGGGTAACGCGATCTCTGAAATCATGGCGCTGATCGCACCACCGGAATTACTTGCCATCCATACCAATATGCCAGCTACAGTTCCGGCAAGTATCGATCAGGCCCTGGCAGCCGGCAAAATGCCATCTGATCTTACGGCAGACGAAAAAAATGCATATCAGCAGTTGGATTATTTTAACAATAAAGGTATTGCCTACGCTTTGGAGATGGGAAACCGGCCGCAGACCCTTTATGGTATTGAGGATTCACCCATTGGTCTGGCAGCATGGATGCTCGATCATGATATTCGCAGTTATGAACTGATAACCCGTGTTTTCGACGGACAGAAAGAGGGATTGAGCAAAGATGATATTCTTGACAATATCACCCTGTACTGGCTTACCAAGACAGGAGTCACGTCGGCCCGCCTTTATTGGGAAGCCTTTCAGGGACCCAAAGGTGGCTTTTTCGATGTGAGAAACGTTAAAATCCCAGTGGCCGTGAGCGTTTTCCCGGATGAAATTTATGCAGCTCCTAAAAGCTGGGCACAGAAAGCATATCCCAAACTGGTTTATTTTAATAAGGTAGAAAAAGGAGGACACTTTGCAGCCTGGGAACAACCCGAACAGTTGAGCACCGAACTGCGTGCAGCCTTCAAATCATTCCGTTAACTTATACAACTCCGTGACCGCGTCCTAAGGACGCGGTCTTTTTATTCTAGAACTGTTTTCAAATTAAATAAAAATTAAAAAGAGGAAATGTCAAAAGGAATGATATACGATCGTCGCGGTTTTATCAGCGCCGCGTCTTTGACGATCGCCGCCTCTGGATTTACCCTAACCGGATTTTCACAGTCGGAATCAGAAAATATAAAACGAGCCCAGACAAAGCGGAATGAGCCGGATATAAAAACTTCCGGAGCCAATCCCTTCTTTGGTCCTCTGAAACAGATCAATGCAGGTGTTTTGAATGTCGGATATGCCGACGAAGGACCAGCCAATGGACCCGTGGTTATTCTTCTTCATGGCTGGCCATATGATATTTATAGTTTTGTGGATGTGTCACCGTTGCTGACCGCAAAGGGTTACAGGGTAATCATCCCTTATTTACGCGGATTTGGGAGCACAGGATTTCTTTCAAAGGATACGGTGCGTAATGGGCAGCAATCGGTGATTGCCGTTGATATCATTGCACTCATGGATGCTTTGAAAATACAAAAAGCGGTGATAGCCGGTTTTGACTGGGGTGCGCGGACAGCAGATATCATTGCAGCGTTATGGCCTGATCGTTGCCGGGCGATTGTTTCGGTCAGTGGCTATCTGATCGGCAATCAGGCGGCAGGCAAAAATCCTTTGCCGCCAAAGGCCGAGTTGCAGTGGTGGTATCAGTTTTACTTTGCAACGGAACGGGGAAAAGAAGGTTACGATAAAAACAGGCACGACTTTTCAAAACTCATCTGGCAGATTGCATCACCGAAATGGAATTTTGATGATGCAACCTTTGACAGAACCGCTGCTTCCTTTAATAATCCCGATCATGTAGCCATTGTAATCCATAATTATCGCTGGAGGCTCGGAATAGCAGAGGGTGAAGCAAAATACGACCAACTTGAAAAAAAACTTGCCCTGGCTCCGGTCATTGCAGTGCCCGCGATCACCATGGAGGGAGATGCCAATGGCGCGCCGCATCCGGCCCCCGATTCCTATGCAGGAAAATTCAAAGGTAAATATGAACACCGGAACATCGAAGGAGGTATCGGACATAACCTGCCGCAGGAAGCACCGAAGGCCTTCGCCCAGGCCATCATTGACGTTGATGGATTTATTTAAGCGTAAGGCGTAAAACATAAAGCGCAAAGCGCTGTGTATAAAGCGCAAAGTGTTGCGCATTAAGCTGTGAGCTTTACGCTTTCAGCGGTTCTCGAGCCAGTCTAAAAAGCCACTGACTTTTTCTCTTGGCACCAATAATTTGTCATCAATGTGAACGGTCAGATGAACCAATAATTTACGCGCAAAATAGTATTCAACCTCTTTCACCGCCTGAAAATTGATAAGGAATTGTCTGTTTAACCGGAAAAATTGTTTCTGTGCTAATAGATTTTGTATATGATCCAGAGAATAATTTAAAGAATATTCCTGACCATCAAAACATACCAGGGTG
>DASSGT010000871.1:0-8513 GCA_035693345.1 Puia sp.
ATAGGACTGAAGCATATCTTCCTCCTGCGCAGGATGTAAAATCATTCGTAAGGGATGCAGCGCCAGGTACGTATCCCACGACCAGTCATCCACATAAAAAGGTCTTTTGTCCTGATTGATTTTATGATTATAACCGCTGTAGTACAAAGAGTCTTCGCTGATATCAACCATTCTTTCGTGACAACGATATAAAGCGGTATAAAAAGATCTCCGCTGTGCCGGGGTACCTCCTTCAACCTGTATTTGTGAAAGCAGGTCAGACCATATTTTTTCTGCATGATATTCAACCGCTGAAAAACTATGCCCGCTGATTTCATTTTTGTAATTGGTCTCAGCCTGTTTTTCGCTGACAAAGCTGATGGCATATCTGAATTCAACCGTATCAGATTCCGGAGAAAAATTAATATTTATTTTTACTGTTTTGCCGGTACGCTGAATCCCTGATTCAAAATGTTTGTCTGCTGTCTTAGCTCCTCTTCCGGAAATATTAAAAACACCGTACATAAAAACGTGCACATCGCCATGCCAGGTTTCCATGCCGGAAATTTCGTTGCCGGAATTCATTTGCAGCGTACCATCACCCTCATTACAGGTATTGATCAAAATGGATTTTCTTTTCCCGGGAGGAAAAGAAAAACGATAGATACCTGTTTTTTTTGAAGGAGAAAATTCAACCGTGATGCCATCATTGAGCAGGTAAGTGGAATAATACCAGGGTCGGTTTATTTCAAGATCCTGATCGTATGGCATCTTCTCATCCCAGCTTTCGGCACTCACTGTACTGATGGCCGGTCTGATGCAAAAAGCTGTACCCAGCCGGTGTGAAACGACCGTTAGCGGAAAGCCGGCGATCTGATCGTCCAGATAATCCTTCCGGATCGGATGAACCCGGATCAACTGATTTGGCAGATAGGCCGTTGGCCTCGTGGGTTCAAGCAATTGGGCAACATTGCCAATGGTTGGATCAATATATTGGAGAAGTTTCTTCCCCGGAGCGGCTGTGTCCCGGGAATCAAAGGCGTCTGCCCGCACCCAAAAAGAAAATCCGGTAAGGCAAATTAAAAAAACAAATCGTCTGCAAAACAGAAAATAAATCATTAATAAAATTTTCAGTACGATAAAATGCGCTGCATAGTCAAATCGGATATATGACGGGCCCGCTTATTAAAAAAGTTTAACCACGCAATGCGTGGTTAAACTTTTCCTGCCCTATTTTGATCGTCAGTATCCGGGATTCTGGGTCCATTGCGGATTCTTGAGCATTTCATTTACAGGAATCGGCGCATAGTATCTGTTCTGAATATTTACATTCGGATTGATTGGATTTTCCGCCGGATTTCTCGCTGCCAGAATAGTAGGCAACAATTGAAGCCGGACTATATCATACCATCTGGCTCCCCATTCCGCCGACAATTCATAGGCCCGTTCATACACCACGGAATCCCTGAATGCAGTTGCTGTGAGACCGGTGGTCAGTGGCTTTTCTCCCGCGCGCGCTCTGACGAGATTGATAGCCGCATACGATTGGGCAGTTGGTCCGTCGGCCGCCATGGCAGATGATTCCGCATAATCCAGTAATACCGCCGGATACCTGATTACGTCATTAGTTTTATTTGTACTTGGGTTCATGGAAATGAGCGTTGAATCTGTTTCGAGACAACCTTCATTGTTCACTGAATTCCGGAACTTCCTGTAAAAAGGATGCTGGTTCCGTGTCGATGTTGAATAATAAGGAACCAGAAGAAAAGTTTTATCCGGCTGCAACAATTTAAGTGTTGTATAAAAAGTTTCGTCTGTTCTTTTGCAGACCGGAGCTGCCTTATAAAAATTGATCTCGGGATAAAATTCTTCCCATCCGAAATTTCCATCCAGTCCGTATTCTTCCCATGGCATGGAACAATCGCCGTAAAAGCGATTTGGATTTCCGCCGCTGACATTAAACTCCAATCCAAAAATAGATTCTGAATTGTTATTTGTCTTAAATACCTGCGCGTAGTCGGCCATCAGAGAGTATTGACCGGACTGAATAACAGAATCTGCTTCTGCAGCCGACAGTGCATAATTGCTTGCCTGGTTTAATGGCCAGGTTGCCATCGTCATATACACGTCTGCCAACAATGCGCGGGCAGCATTTTGTGTAGCTTTTCCGGGTTGTCCGGGAAAGCTGGTCGGAAGAAGACCGATCGCTGTTTTCAAATCGCTAACGATCTGTGCATACACAGTATCGACGGCATCTCTTGGAGGTCTGTAATCCGGACCTACCTGTTTAGTAATAACCGGCACCGGACCAAAGGTTCTGACCAGCATATAATAACTCCAGGCTCTTACAAAATATGCCTGCCCCGCGGCTCCGTTTTTTCCTGTTTCGTCAGCATCCACACGCTGATAATTTGCGATCACGTTGTTACATTGATAAATAGCCCCCCATGGAGTTCCCCACTGGCTATGCGCAATGGCATTGTTACCGGCGCTTCCGTTCAGCTGATCAAAATCACGCTGGTCTGCCTTACCCAGATTCGGATCGGCCGTGAGGTCATCAGATCCGAAAAAAGAATAGAGATGGAAATCAAAAGCATAACCACCATCCACCACCATTCCCTGAAAAATAGCTGTTACTGCAGCGTCCAGATCAGATTGTGTCTGGAAATAGTTTCCCGGTGTCAGTGTCGCCTTTGGATCCTCATTGAGTTTCGAACATCCCAGGAATACCAGTATAACCAGGAATGTAAACGGTATCAAGATTTTTATTTTCATTTTATTTTTATTTATTATAATAAATAAGCAGTTATCATTTGATTGTTAAGATTAAAATCCTACTCTGAATCCAAGTGTATAGGATCGCGGGTTTGGTATTACACCCATTTCCACTCCCTGGGTCATGGCTGATTGCGCATTGGTCAGTTCCGGATCATATCCGGGATAACTTGTTATTGTGAATAAATTCTGACCACTGACATACACTTCTATGCTGCGGATTTTTGCACCGCCAATTAAACTCTGGGGAAGGCTGTAACTCAGTGACAGGTTTTTGAGCTTTACAAAATTTGCATTGTATACAAAACGACTGCTGTTGGTGGGCCAGCTACCGGTCGTGCTGAAGGCTGGAACATTTGTCTGATGTTCCGGAGTCCACATTTGCGTTGCTTCCTGAAGTGTTGCATTACGTGTTCCCGGTGCCTGGCCCCAGGTATAGGCAATCGTCTGTGAGAATATCTGCGCACCAGTCTGGCCCGCGAACATAAAACTCAATGTGAAATTTTTGTAATTGAAATCATTGATAAATCCCCAGGTCATTTTTGGAATTCCGTTTCCAATCGGGAGGTAATCATCCTGGTTTATCGTGCCATCGCCATTTACATCCTGATATTTCGCATCACCCGGTTTGTTGCCATATTTTGCGGCCTGCGCTGCTTCCTCCGTTTTCCAGGTTCCGAGAAAATGATACCCTGTAAATTCACCCAGGGGATCTCCTACTTTCAGAATGGAAATATTCTGTTGTGGCTGACCGATACCACTCACGATTACATTATTCAGTCCGTTCAGATCGAGTACTTTATTGTCATTAAAGGAAATCTCGAACCAGGTTGTCCATTTCAGATTTCCCCTGGGGTTTAGTGGTGTTCCGGACAAACCAATTTCTATACCGCGGTTTTGGATACTGCCGATATTTCGCTGATAACTTCCGCCTCCCAGGTAAGCGGGTGTCTGATAACTAAAAAGAAGATTGGATATTTTTTTGTTATAAGCATCAATCGAGAAATTCAAACGGTTATTTAAAAACGACGCATCAATACCGATATCACCCTGTAATGTTGTTTCCCATACCAGGTTGTTTGCAACCGGCGAACCAAGCGGTGTACTGATTGACAAAGAAGTGCCATCGTAATAATATCCTACGTTGCTTGTATTGATGACCGGTATGGAAGAATAGGGCGGTATTCCCTGATTACCCGTTTCCCCATAACTACCGCGGATTTTCAGGGAAGAAAAAACTCTTGAATTTTCCATGAAATTTTCTCTGGAAACATTCCATCCTACTGCCACCGAAGGGAACGTACTATATTTTTTTGTCAGACGTGAAGAACCATCATCACGGATACTGGCTGTGAGTAAATATTTGTCCTTATATGAATAGTTGATTCTGCCCATAAATGACTGCAGTTCGCTGGATGAATAACCGGAAGTTGTTGCCTGTGTTTGTCCCACACCCAGGTTATAATATCCAAGCGCATAGGTGGAGAGATTGGAAGCAGTGGCATTGATATTCTGATTGGTTCCCAGCTGATATTCATAGAGACCTGTCAGGGTAAGGGCATGATCACCAAACAGTAAATTATAAGTCAGGAAGTTACTGGTCTGGAAAGCGCTGAACCAGCTTGTGTTTCCGTTTGCGTATCCGGAAGACATACCATTGATGACGGTCTGACTGGTATTGAGTCCAAAAAGGGAACGTGTCCATCCCCATTGTGACTCATAAGAATTGGAAGAAGTAAATGTGAGGTTTTTCAAAATATGATATGTCAGAACACCGGTACCTACGGCATCAACTGAATTTGCGTCTACTTTCTGGTAAGTTGCCTGCGCCACCGGACTCACATTCAGCGTACCGTACTGGGAAGTCAGGGTGAGTTTTCCGGTTGCCGGATCCACGACCGGTTTGGTCGGATCCCAGAAAGCGGCTGATGCAAAAGGATCTCCGGTATCTCCGACATAAGCCGTATTACGGCTCGAAGGGATCGCGGTAAGCAGATAAAATTTCAGATCCAGTTTATCATTGATCTTGAAATCAAGGTTGGATCTTAAACTTCCTCTTTTATAATATTGATTCAGGATCAGACCGGGCTGATCGAGATAATTAAATGAAACAAAATAACTCATGTGGGAAGATCCTCCGGAAACTGAGGCATCATAGTTCTGAACCAGCGGTTTTTGCTGAAGGGCTTTCTGCCAGTCCGTTCCCGGATTGGTTTTAAATCCGTCCAGCTGCGCCTGGGTAAAACCGGGGGGCAGGCTCACAGCAGCATTCTGAATATTTACAGTGTTGGCAAAATTGTAAGCATCCATTAAATCCAGGTCCTTCGCAACCTGCTGTTTCTGAAACCAGGCGCCCACGTTGATCCTCGCAACGCCGTCATGACCAGCCCTGGTTGTTATGATCACAACACCATTGGAAGCTCTCGATCCATAGATGGCACTGGCAGAAGCATCTTTTAGAATTTCCAGTGACTCTATGTCGGCCGGATTGATACTGCCGATCGTTCCTCCGATATATCCATCTATTACATATAATGGTTCATTGGATCCCGTAATAGAATTGGTGCCCCGGATACGAACACTCAGGGGATTTCCCGGCATCCCGTTGGAACTTTGAACAGCCACTCCGGGAGCGGTGCCCTGAAGAGCCTGTTCCACCTTAACAAGGGGTCTGTGCGCATTTTCATCAGGTCGTACCGTACTGATCGCACCGGTAACGTCCCTTTTTCTTTGCGTTCCATAACCAACGACGATCACATCATTTAAGGTCTGGGCGTTATGTTTTAACTGGACTTCGAAATAACTGCCTTTGCCAATTGCAAGTTCTGAACTTAAAAAACCGACAAAAGTCACAACCAGATCTTCTTTTGCTTTGCCGGTAACCGCAATCTCAAAATTTCCGGATGAATCGGTTAATGTGGAAGTAGTTGTGTTCTTAATATTAATGCTTGCGCCGGCCAGAGGTTTACCATGGTCATCGGTAATCTTACCTTTTATTAACCGGCTTTGGGCAAAACCGTGAACATAAAGGCCAAATACCAATAAGACCAGCAAAGGAAGTTTTTTCATATCAAGCAATGGTTTTGGTGAGTAAAGCACAAATAAACCGGGAAGGCATTAACGGAACTGATAATAATTGATTAATTAATAAATTAATTAATCTTTTTTTTGGAGTTTTCAGGATTCATGCATAAGGGTTCAGGTACCGGTTCCCTTTTTCAACAGAATAAAAATGGGGAATGTGGAAACATTCCCCGTGAGCAGTGTCTTAACTCATTGGACCGCTACTCGACTTAAACCAAAAGATTAAATTTTTTAAGCCCTGAGGCTCTAAAATTCACAGGAGCACAAAATAGTTTCCATGGATTAATCCCTCCACTAATAATTGATTAACTCCGTCATTAATTCTTAGTTACTGAATAAAAATTAAAAATTAATTGAATATTAAAGGACTGGTTAACCGCCCGCGTGTTTATTGCACACATCAATAAACACCGTAATGCATAACAAAAAAAATCCCAGCGTCCACGATCGTCGTTCCGTATTAAAAGCACTCGGAATGGGTACAGCCTCCGGTTTTCTTGGCGTCTTTGGTTCCACTTCATCCGTCCTTGCCGCCGGCAATGCAAGACAGCATCATACAGGCGGAAGTTTGCCATCCATTAAAATCAGAAGCGTAAAGGCGATTGGGACCGCACCTCAGGGCGCCAACCTCGTGATCGTAAAAGTGGAAACCACAGAACCCGGTCTCTATGGTCTCGGATGCGCCACTTTTACCCAGCGTGCTGAAGTGGTGGTGGCCGCTATCAATAATTATATGCCTGATTTCTGTGTGGGCAGGGATGTCGATAATATAGAAGATATGTGGCAGTCTTTTTTTGTAAGCTCTTACTGGAGAAATGGTCCGGTACTAAACAACGCATTAAGCGGGTTGGATCAGGCACTTTGGGATATCAAAGGGAAAAGAGCCAACATGCCGGTTTATCAACTGCTTGGAGGTAAGTCCAGGTTTGCAGTTGATTGTTACGCACACGCCGACGGGAAATCGCCGGAGGAAATTGCTGTGAATGTTCAAAAATACATGGATCAGGGTTTTCGGCATGTCCGGATACAGCAGGGCGGATACGGCTCTTTGTATCTCGCGCAGAAACCTGATTTCAAAGATGCAGGCTTCGGTCGCGAGACCGATGACTTTATGGATGAGAATGCTTATCTGCTGGCTGTACCGAAAATGTTTAAGGAAGTGAGAAAACAATGTGGCGAACAGGTGGAGCTTTTACATGATACCCACGAGCGCGTACAACCCATAGATATGATAAACATGTGCCGCAGGCTTGAAGAATTTAACCCCTATTTTATTGAAGACCCTGTGTCGCCGGAAAATATGGATTGGTTTAAACAGCTCCGGATGAGCACCACTGTTCCCCTGGCCATGGGCGAACTCTTTAATAATCCAAATGAATTCGTCGGGGCCATGGCCAGTCACCAATTTGATTATATCCGTTGTCATCTCTCTCAGGTAGGTGGCATCACGCCTGCCATGAAAATTGCGCGGCTTGGAGAATTCTTCAATGTAAAATCGGCATGGCATGGGCCGGGTGATGTTTCACCTGTCGGACATGCTGCGCAATGTCATGTTGATCTGGCCATCTGGAATTTTGGCATTCAGGAATCCGTTGAGTTCTCTGAAAAGCTGAAAGAAGTTTTTCCCGGTACACCCGAACTGAAAAAAGGATATTTCTATGTGAATGAAGCGCCCGGATTCGGAGTGGATATCGATGAAAAAATGGCTGCCAAATATCCAATCAATAACCATGCGGGTCGCTGGACGATCAGAAAAAGGGACGGAACAATTATCAGACCCTGATGCAGAATGTATATCATAAGATCATCTGTTTATCATTACTCATTGCAATCAGTAAATCATTGTTTTCACAGATTCCGCAAACAGAGATTACGAATGGTATCATCAGCGCACGCATTTATCTCCCGGATGCTGTGAGGGGTTATTACCGAGGCACCCGCTTTGACTGGTCGGGAATAAATTCGGAGATCAAATATGGCGGGCATAGTTTCTCCGGACAGTGGTTCGAAAAATATGATCCACTACTTCATGATGCTGTGATGGGACCCGTTGAAGCATTCTCTCCACTTGGTTATGAAGAGGCTTCAGTCGGCGGACACTTTATTACGATCGGTGTCGGCTCACTGGAAAAGCAGGATAGCTCTGCCTATTCACCTTACCGTTATTATAAAATAATAAACTCCGGCATCCGGAAAACAGAAATAAAAAATAACCGGGTTTTATTTTCCCAGGTGTTGCAGGATAGTGGTTATTCATATGAATACAAAAAAACAGAAACACTCACGAAAAGGAAATCCAGGATGGTGCTGATGCACAAATTAAAAAATACAGGACACCGCGTCATCGAAACGATGGTGTACGATCATAATTTTTTTCTGATCGACAGCCAGCAGACGGGGCCGCCCTTAGAATTGATTTTTTCTTTCCCGCTAAAGGAAAAAAAAGAAGGCCAGGGGCTCGGAGACATGATTTCTATAAAGGGCAACCGAATGATTGTGAACCGGTCGTTTAAAAAAAATGAGCAGGCCTATACCCTGCTGGAAGGATTTGGTCTGACTGCAAAGGACTATGATATCCGTCTGGAAAATCATAAAACCGGCGCGGGTATTCATATCACAGCCAACCGGCCGCTGTCGAAACTGGTTTTCTGGGCGTGTTCAACGGTGCTTTGCCC
>DASSGT010000872.1:0-2707 GCA_035693345.1 Puia sp.
GGCATCCGCAAAGCCGTCGGCTCATTAAGAAAACAGCTGATTACACAATTCCTGAGTGAGTCCGTGATGACTGCCTTACTGGCTTATATTTTTTCGATCATCATTGTTCAGTTTTCGCTTCCGCTTTTTAACACCATCGCAGGTAAGAAAATGATACTGCCCTGGGGTAATGCATATTTCTGGCTGGCAGGTTTCGCATTTACTTTTATCACCGGTGTGATCGCTGGCAGCTATCCAGCTTTTTATCTCTCACATTTTGATCCCGTGAAAGTGTTGAAAGGAAGTTTAAAAGGCGGACGGTATTCTTCGTTACCACGCAAAGTTTTGGTGGTCATGCAATTTACGGTGTCGGTTATTTTAATCATTGGCACGCTTGTGATCTACCGGCAGATACAGTATGCCAAAAATCGTCCCATCGGATACAACAACAACGGGCTGGTGTATGCGTCCACACATATGTACGACCTCCATAGTCATATCGAAGCGATCAGGGCCGATCTGAAACAATCAGGCGCCGTGGTGGAGATTTCCGAATCCGGCAGTCCGATCACGGAAGTCTGGAACTCCAATGGCGGCATGTCGTGGAGAGGCAAACAACCCGGTAGTTCAAATGATTTTCCCATGTTCCTGGTTTCTTATGAATATGGCAAGGTGGTGGGCTGGCAGATCAAAGAAGGAAGGGATTTCTCCAGAGCATTCGCATCAGACTCGGCTGCATTTATACTCAATGAATCAGCGGTAAAATTTATGGGTTTAAAAAACCCGATCGGAGAAAAAGTATCCTTCAACGACGGAGTTGCATTCACTGTAGTAGGTGTTGTAAAAGATATATTGACAGAATCACCCTACGCTGCCGTTCGTCCTTCCATGTACCGGATCATCCGCGGAAACGATGGTGGCATGGTGATGATGAAGCTCAATCCCGCGCTGAGCGCACATGATGCACTCAACAGGGCAGAGATCGTATTCAGAAAATTTATTCCGGACCAGCCCTTCGAATACCATTTCACGGATGAAGACTTCGCACGGAAATTCAGTGAAGAAGAAAGGATCGGCAGCCTGGCCACCGTTTTTGCGGTGCTTGCCATCTTCATCTCCTGCCTGGGTTTATTTGGCCTGGCTTCTTTTGTGGCTGAGCAGCGCACCAAAGAAATCGGTGTCAGAAAAGTTCTGGGCGCATCGGTGTTCAGCCTCTGGCGCTTACTCTGTAAAGATTTTGTAGTGCTCGTGTTGATTTCCCTACTGATCGCCGCACCCGCCGCATACTGGTTTATGTACAACTGGTTATTAAACTATCAATATAAGACCGGATTACCCTGGTGGCTTTTTGCCGCAACGGGTGCAGGTGCGTTGATGATTACTTTGTTAACGATCAGTCTGCAATCGATTAGAGCGGCGATGAAGAACCCGGTGAACAGTTTACGTGCTGAGTGATCCGGTTTAATGAATAGGTACTTGTTGTTTGTTTAGGTGTAATAGAAGGGGCTGTCTCGTAATAGAGATGGCCTTTTTTATTTAATGAACACAATATGAAACCAACATGAGGTATCAGGAAACCGGCGAATTTGCAGCGAGCAGCCTATATATTTCAAGTTGGGACTGATGACTGTCAGCTCCCGAAGATACCGGCAGGTTTTGCATACGATCGTTTATCATGACGGCCTGTGTATTGTCATCCAGCTGTAGTTGTATGATCTGAAGAATGGTTTTTCTGATTTCTTCATCATAAATGGGAAAACACACTTCAATGCGGTGGTAGATATTCCGGTTCATCCAGTCCGCCGAACCGGCGTATATCAAATGCCTGCCGTTGTTATGGAAAATAAAAATACGGCCGTGTTCCAGGTAGCGGTCGATGATTCTCCTGACGGTAATATGTTCACTCAGCTGACGGACGCCCGGTATAAGTCTGCAAATACCTCTGATGATCAGTTCAATTTTAACCCCGGCAGATGATGCTTCATAAAGCTTTTTGATCAGTGACTCCTCTTCGAGATTATTGATCTTTAAGATAATCTTTGCCTCCTTTCCCTCCTGTGCCCATTTTATTTCTTTGTCAATAAGATCAAAAAATCTTTCCCTGATGTTAAAAGGAGAAACGATCAAATGCGTAAACACCGGCGAGACCTTCGTCTCCTTTTTACGCATGATTTTGAAAATATGATCACTTTCATTCAGCATACCATAATGCGACGTCAGTAATATATGATCGGCGTAAATCCGGGCCGTATTCTCGTTAAAATTACCCGTAGAGAAAAGCCCGTAGTGGCGTATCTTCTTTTTGATTTTTCTTTTTACCAGTGCAATCTTGGCATGTACTTTAAGCTCTGCTTTGCTGTACACAATTTTTACACCGGCTGATTTCATTTTTTTTGCCCACCGGATATTGTTGGCTTCATCAAACCGGGCTTTGAGTTCTACGATGACAGTAACTTTTTTTCCATTTTTTGCAGCCGTGATCAGGGCCTGGGCGATGGAAGAGTCCACGGCAATCCGGTAAATGGTTAAGTAGATACTAATCACTGCGCGATCCAGCGCTGCTTCATTGAAAAACCGGAGTATCAACTGATAATTCTCATACGGCGTGTGCAGCATGATGTCGCCCTGATCCATTCGTGAAAAAATAGAATCACCATTCAATACAACATTGTTCACCGGTTGCCATTCCGAATAACTTAGATTTTCTCCTTTCAGCGGTAAAGAAAAA
>DASSGT010000873.1:0-3632 GCA_035693345.1 Puia sp.
TAATAAAAGCAGGTGCAAATACCGCGAGAATACATAGCAGAATCAACACCAGCGGAAATGAAATTTCCTTGCACGCATGCTCAATGGCCTGTTTTTTTGGTTTGCCCATTTCCAGGTGCTGGTGAATATTTTCAATCGTTACGGTCGCCTGATCCACCAGTATACCGATAGCGAGCGCCAGTCCGCTCAGCGTCATAATATTGACGGTTTGTCCGGCGAGTTTTAAAAAGAAAACTGCACCCATCACAGCAACCGGAATCGTGATGATCACGACCACACTGCTCCGCCAGTCACGCAGAAACAAAAGAACCATCAGCCCGGTAAGGATCGCACCCAAAATTCCTTCGGTCATCAGGCTCTTTGCGGCGTTGATAACAAAAATGGACTGATCAAATTCATAACTGATGTGGACATCGTCGGGCAGGAGACTTTGCATTTCGGATAGTTTTCCGCGAAGTGTCTGCACCACATCCCAGGTAGATGCGTCTGCTGTTTTAACCACTGGAATATATACCGAACGTTTCCCATTCACCAGCGCATAGTCAACAGTAATATCTGCTCCATCTGAAACAGACCCGACATCCCTTATAAAAACATTACTGGTGCCATTGCTTTTTATGGGTATGTCTTCAAATTTCTCCACAGTGGATTCCAGCGAATTGATGGACGTAATAAACATGGTTGAATCCACCCGCAGATTTCCCGACGGGGATATGGAGTTGTTTCTGATCAGCGCATCCACCACTTCATCGGCAGAAAGATTATAGGCTTTTAATTTTTCCGGCGTCACATTGATCACGACCGTCCGGGCATTGGATCCGAAGGGTGGTGCCGACGACATACCCGGAATAGTTGCGAAAAGTGGTCGCACACGCGTAAGCGCGAGATCAAATATTTCTTTCAGCGAACGTGTCTGACTGCTGAATACCAGTTCGCCTACCGGAAGGGAAGATGCATCAAACCGGATCACCTGCGGGGGGAGGGCGCCAGGTGGAAAAAAAGCCATCGTGCGGTTTACCTGCAAAGCCACCTGGGCCGAAGCTTCGGCCATATTCGTAGATTCATAAAAACTCAGCCTGATCAGCGTAAGACCCTGGATATTTTTACTCTCGACATTCTTAACACCGTTGATGTAAAGAAACTGATCCTGCATACGTGTCGCAAAAAATCCTTCCATCTGTTCAGCTGACATGCCACCATATTGTTCGATCACATAAATAGTGGGAGAGTTCAGCTTGGGAAAAATGTCTATCGGAATTGTTTTGACCGCCATCACTGAAAAAAGCAGGATGGCTAAAAAAAGAACCAGCACGGTAATCGGTCTTCGCAAAGCGGAACGTACCATATAATGAGTTATTGAATAGACTGAATAAATCCGGTTAGCTGACCGTTAGCAATTGCTTTGTCCAGCTGGGCCAGCCACCAGCTGCCAATGGTTCCTGCATAATCATTTAATGATCTGTCCAGCACAAAAGCCGCATTGGTCAGATCGATCAACGTGATGATGCCGGCTTTATACTGCGCGATTTTCTGCTGATAGGTGTCCACGGCCGACTGATACTGAATCGGCAATTCAAGCAGATTTTTTTCAGTGATATCGATACTGTTCTGCGCCTTTCGTGCTGCCGATGCCAGACTGATCTGTTGTTGTTTTAATTCCAGTTCCGATGCTTCTCTTTCAAAACCAAAAGTTTTCAACCGGTCCTTTTTATGAAGACCATTGAACAAATCATATTGAAATGAAACACCCGCCAGATAATTAAAACGCTGGTAACCGAGTCCGTCAGGGATCGATTTATACTGATCATCATAAACAATACTGGAACCGCGGGCCCAGGAAGCCGCGGTCAGAGATATCTTCGGCAGGTAGCTTTTTGAAATTAACCGTTCATTGGAAATATATACCTTGTTCAGGTTTGTATAATAATCCAGCAGCGGGTTGACAAAACTATCTGCCTGCATTTGAATGATGTCCTTTCTTTTGGAGATGGACATCAGGTTACTATCTGCGAAAATCCGATCTGCTGATACGCCGGTCAGATAAGAAATCTCTTCCCTGTCATTTTTAGCCTGTTCGTTAATTTGATTGTACGTGATCCGGCTCTTGGATAATTCTGCTTTGGCAAGAGATGAATCCGATCCCGGTTTTATGCCACTCAATGTAAGCGCACGGATGATATTGAAAATAGTATCATACCGTTTCACCGTTTCTTTTTCAACAGCCATCCTGGCCTCATTGATCATTAAGTTGAAATAGGCTCTGCAAATGCGGCCATGCAGGATATACATTTCCCGCTGAAGGTCCGATTGTGATAAGGCCTGTTCGGATTTTGCATAACCGATGCGCGCGTTTTTATAACCGAAATCAATCAGATCATATTCCCCATATAACACGGCGAGATTTCCGGATACCGCCTGATAGTCATTGGCATCCCGGATACCGGAAGATGTGGATGGTATGATTCCATAAGGGAAATAACTGCCCGCGGTTGAATTATCCGTACCGATATTCACTTGGTCATTGAAACGGATTGCCGGCAGGAATTGATTCCGGGTTTCGGTGACATACGCAGAGGCGCTGCTCACCAGCGCTCTTTTTTCAAACAGTCTGGGCAAATAATGATCAGCACTGTCATTGAGGTCTGACAGGGAAAGAAACGGTTTTTGAGAAAAAATATAATGGGGTGACAGGAATATGATAATCATTACCAGCGCCACCCGTTTCCCGTTTCGGAAACTGGACATATTAATATGGTTAAGATGAGAAAACTTTGTTTAATGAAGCATTAAACAAAAGCCGGCGGACCGCGTAAAGAAGGAGAGTTGAAAGAATAATTTGTCAGCGGATCTTCTTCGTGAATCAGGGCAGTCTGGGTTCTGTAATTCAATTCTGCCGCCATGTCGGGCGCAGAGGTCACGGTAAAAAGTCTCTCGGGATGAAACCTCTTATTTAGTTTAGACTTCGAATGTTTTGAATCTGTGCGTATTGAATGCTGATTCAGATTGGAAGAAAATGATTTGTTGTTGATCGAACTATAGTCGCAGGAGAAATAGGAGACATTGTTGGGCGTTCCGTTCAGGTGAACATTAAACTGCACCAGAAAAAATATCAGGTATATAATACCCGCCATCGATTTTGAGAAAATATGATATGAACTTTCTTTGCACATCAACTACAAATGTAATGCTTTACGCTTTAAGCTTTACGCATTACGCTTGGAAGGAATTTGTTAATGTAATTTTCATCCCGTCTTAACATTCTGTTCACTTGGTAATCTGTCCTTTGTTTCATTGACTAATCAATGAAAAAAACTAACACCATGCAACAGAAAAATCGTGGGTACCAGGAAACCTCCATGCGTAATGTAGTCATCGGCCTTTTCCTTTGCGGACTTTGCATATCGGGTTGTAGAAAAAATGACACACCCTCTTTTCCGGGTAAGGGTTCTATAGAAGATGTAAAACATATCGTAGTGATTTACCTGGAGAATCACAGTTTTGATAATCTCTATGGACAATTTGCCGGAGCAAACGGATTGCAAAATGCCAATCCTTCCAATATTACACAGGTCGATTCAAATGGTAACCCCTATACCTTTTTGCCTCCGGTTTCAGGAACCATGGCATTCCCG
>DASSGT010000874.1:0-3156 GCA_035693345.1 Puia sp.
TAAGCTGGCAGTGGGTACACATCTCACATATTTCGGCAGTCTGACTACTCAAGGCTATGGCTATTCAACAAAAGCTGGCGCGCAACCGGGACAACCCGGAGGAGAAGGTATTTCCGACGCGGGTCTCGGATATGATCCATATGTTGAGCTCGACAATGGATCAGGAACGGTACCCGAGAATTTTGTTTTCAGTGGCAAAATGACGACTGATTTATATTTATCATATAAAATAAATAAAAACTTTACCTGGATTTTAGGAGCGGACAATATCTTTAATGTCCATCCCGATTTATCAGCTACAGCTGGAGCAAAAAATGCTTCATGGGGCGACAGTGAATCAGGAGGTCCATTTGACGCCGTTCAAATGGGATATAATGGAATGAGATTATTTACCAAAGTAGCGATTCACTTTTAAAATATTTTAGAACTTTAAAAAACCATCCTGGCAAACACAGGATGGTTTTTTAATTTAATTCAACCTCCATACTTCCATACTCCCATACTCTCATACTTACTTTCGTAAATTGCGTTCTCAATTGAATCATATGGAATTTTTAAAGGAACTGGGTATACATACTCATAATGCGGGCAGTTCAACAGGGAAAGACTGGTTTGATAATCCAAAACAAATCATTGAATCCTATTCGCCGGTAAACGGAAAGAAAATTGCCGCCATTTCAGTAACGACAAAAGAAAATTATGATCAGATAATAGAAAAAGCAAATCAGGCCTGGCTCATTTGGAGGACCTGGCCTGCACCAAAACGAGGAGATATTGTACGTCAGGTCGGTGAAGCCCTTCGTGAAAAAAAACATGCGCTGGGAAGTCTGGTTAGTTATGAAATGGGGAAAAGTCTGCAGGAAGGGCTGGGCGAAGTGCAGGAGATGATAGATATCTGCGATTTCGCCGTTGGTTTATCCCGGCAGCTATATGGATTGACGATTCAGAGTGAAAGGCCCCAGCACAGAATGTATGAACAATGGCATCCGCTGGGCATTGTCGGGATTATTTCTGCTTTCAATTTTCCCGTCGCTGTCTGGAGCTGGAATAGCATGCTGGCATGGGTCTGTGGAGATGTCTCTGTGTGGAAAGGCTCGGAAAAGACACCGCTCTGCTCTTTGGCATGCCAGCAAATTGTGTCAAAAATCTTTGACGTGAATGAAGTTCCGGAAGGGGTAAGCTGCATCATTACCGGCGGACGGGAAGCAGGCGAATGGATAAGCGCAGATCCGCGAATACCTCTGGTATCCGCAACGGGATCTACCCGTATGGGGAAGGCACTGGCTTCTGTCGTTGCTTCCCGCCTGGGAAGGTCGCTTTTGGAACTCGGGGGAAACAATGCTATCATAATCAGCGAGCAGGCAGACCTGGATATAGCCGTTCTGGGAGCACTGTTTGGAGCCGTAGGAACAGCAGGACAAAGATGTACAAGTACGCGAAGACTCATCATCCAGGAAAACATTTACGATCAAGTCAAATCAAAACTCGTAAATGCCTATGCTCAACTAAAAATCGGAGATCCTTTGAATGAAAAAAATCATGTCGGCCCGTTGATTGACAAACAGGCAGTCGATATGTATATGAATGCGATCGAACTTTGCAGGAAACAGGGTGGGCGTTTTGCGGTAGAAGGCGGAAAGATTTCCGGACAGGGATACGAAAGCGGCTGCTACGTAAAACCATGTATTGCGGAAGTAGATCGTCAACTCGAGATAGTTAAACAGGAAACATTTGCTCCCATACTTTACCTTCTCAAATATAAAAATCTTGACGAGGCGATTCAAATGCAAAATGAAGTTCCACAGGGTCTGTCTTCATCAATAATGACCCTGAACATGCGTGAGGCCGAAAAATTTCTGTCCGTCGCTGGCAGCGATTGCGGAATCGCAAACGTAAATATTGGTACTTCGGGAGCGGAAATAGGCGGGGCTTTTGGAGGTGAAAAAGAGACAGGGGGTGGCCGCGAATCGGGCAGTGATGCCTGGAGATCTTATATGCGACGCCAGACAAATACCATAAATTATTCCACCAAACTACCCTTGGCACAGGGTATACAGTTTGATTTATAAAACTCTGCGCCGAAGGTCTGAAATTTAAGAGCAAATCATTGGTCGTTAAGCGTTAGGCATTAAGCCTTCAGCCTATAATATAATGGTATCCTGAGCGTTTTAGAATCAATGAACAAGAACAGGATTTACCGTAACCTTTCCCCCGTTTTGTTTTTAATACTGGTGTATTCAACAGTTCCGGCGCAAATCCGGCTGGCCGCCATCGGAGGCGTACATTCTTCCAACCTGACAGAAACAAACTCCATACCCGGATATCAAAATTCCATTGGAAAATATTATTCCGCAAATACCGGATTCGAGCTCGGAGTCCTGGGTGAGGTCCCTTTGGGGAAACACAATCTCTTTTTACAGCCCGGTATTCTGTATAGTGCCAAGGGAAATCAATTCCAGCGTCTTTATGATTCAACCATTATAAAGAATGATACACTTTATAATCAACACACACTAAATCTGAATTATGTAGAAATTCCATTGTATCTGACCTGGAAAACTTCACTTTCTAAAAATCAGAAAAGTCATTTTTTCCTGAGTGCTGGTCCTTATTTTGCTTTTATCTATAGCGTATCGCAAAGCTATCAGAACCGGGTGCTTCAATACAATTCTTCAAATTATATTTATCAATCCGGCACCCAGGACCTGCTGGTAGGGAATGGTCCCGGGGCCTATAAAACATTTGATATCGGGCTGGCTGCAAAAGCCGGATTTGAGCTGGGTAGTGTTCTGATCAGTGCCTATTTCCATCAGGGATTTACAAACGTGTATACTGCGTCCTACCCTTCTACCTTTCATAACCAAATTGTCGGTGGTTCTTTGGGTATCTGGCTGAATAATCCAAAGCCATTGCCAAAAACAGATCCTGATACTGATCTTGACGGGTTACCTGATTCGCAGGATTCCTGCAGAACGATTGCAGGGCCTCCCAAATGGCATGGCTGCCCCGTGCCTGATTCCGATCTTGATGGAGTAAACGATGACGAGGATTCCTGTAAAACGGTCCCCGGCCCGGCTCGTTATCATGGTTGTCCCATACCAGACTCTGACAATGACGGAGTAAATGACGAAGAGGATACATGCAAAATGGTCCCGG
>DASSGT010000875.1:0-2404 GCA_035693345.1 Puia sp.
TTATCCTTTTAGCAGTCTGGTAGATCAGGAAGTGAATACGCTGATTTTCCCCAATCTGGCGGCCGGCAATATTGCCTATAATATTTTAAAAGAGCTCGGAGCTGCCGATGCCATTGGTCCGATTTTACTGGGAATGAAAAAGCCTGTACATGTTCTCCAGCTTGGAAGTTCAGTAAGAAATATTTATAATATGGCACTGGTTGCAATCATTGACGCACAAACCAAATGTCCGCAGACACCAGAGGAGGCTATGCGCAGGTCGCCCTGGTGGAAAAGAACAAAAAAATAAATTGTACTTTCAGCAATTAACATGAATATTTTTACTGAACTGGGGCGATATATACTGATGATCAGGGGAATGTTTTCGAAGCCCGAAAACATGAAAATGTACTGGAAGGAGTTTATGCATCAATGCGTCGAAATTGGAATCCGTTCTCTCGGCATTGTGGTTATTATTTCCATATTTATGGGGGCGGTATCTGCCCTGCAAACCGCATATCAGCTGGTAAGTCCCCTGATCCCACTTTCCACCATTGCACAGATTGTGCGCGATACAGTGATCCTGGAATTTTCACCCACGCTGGTTTGTATTGTACTGGCCGGTGTAGTAGGAAGCAAAATTGCCGGCGAGCTGGGTAACATGCGTGTAAGCGAGCAGATCGATGCATTGGAAATCATGGGCATTAATACAAAAACCTACCTCATTCTGCCAAAGATCCTGGGCGCTCTCCTTACTATTCCGATGCTCGTTATCATTTCTGCCGTTTTGGGAATATTAGGCGGAAAGCTGGCTGCAGTTGCTACGGGTATCGTTTCAGCCTCTCAATTTGATAAAGGTCTTTTTCAATATTTTAAGCCCTATAACGTATTTTTTGCGCTGGCAAAATCATACACTTTTGCTTTTATCATTTCCAGCATCTCTTCCTTTTATGGTTACTATGTAAATGGGGGAGCTCTCGAAATTGGCAGAGCCAGTACAAAATCAGTCGTCGTGAGTTGTGTGTTGATCCTGTTGGCAGACTATGTGCTTTCAGCCATTCTTTTATAATCGAAATAAATGATTGAGGTAAAAGATTTAAAAAAAGGTTTTAGTGGTAAACCGGTTATCAACGGAGTAAATGCCCTGTTCGAACCCGGTAAGTGCAACCTCATTATAGGTTCCAGTGGAAGCGGAAAAACGGTTTTGATGAAATGCCTGGTAGGTCTTTTTGAACCGGATTCGGGCGAAATCTGCTATAATGGACAGAATTTTACGGAGATGAATGAAGAAGAGAGGAAGCAATTGCGTCGTCAGATCGGAATGCTTTTTCAGGGATCTGCTTTGTTTGACAGTATGACGGTTGAACAGAATATTATGTTTCCCCTTGATATGTTTACAAACGACAGCTTTTCTGACAAACTCAAACGGGTTGATGAAGTACTGGATCGTGTGAATATGAAGGATGTGAATAATAAGTTTCCGGCTGAAATATCGGGAGGAATGAAAAAACGGGTAGGTATTGCCCGGGCCATTGTATTGAATCCGAAATATCTTTTTTGCGATGAGCCCAATTCTGGTTTGGACCCCCTTACATCTATTCTCATCGATAAACTAATTAAGGAAATTACCATTGAATACAATATCACTACGGTTGTGAATACACACGACATGAATAGCGTAATGGAGACAGGCGACCATATCATTTATATGTATGAGGGACTGAAGGAATGGGAAGGATCTAACAAAGAAATTATCTTCAGCAAAAACAAAAAGCTCAACGATTTCATTTTTGCGTCCGAATTTCTGCAGGATGCCAAGGATATGCGTATGCTGGAAATGAAAGGGAAAATTGATAACAACAGGAATATGGATGATATGCTTAAATAGCTAATTTTGATGCGTTAGAAAACCAACTAATCTATATATAATGGCAGTTTTAGTCAATAAAAAATCAAAAATCATCGTACAGGGATTTACCGGGACAGAAGGCAGTTTTCATGCTTCCCAAATGATTGAGTACGGAACCCAGGTGGTAGGTGGTGTTACGCCGGGAAAGGGAGGCACAACGCATCTGGATCGTCCGGTCTTCAATACAGTGGCTGATGCAGTAAGAAAGACAGGCGCAAATGTCTCCATCATCTTTGTGCCACCGGCTTTTGCTGCTGATGCCATTATGGAAGCCGCCGAAGCGGGTATTGCCCTTGTAGTTTGCATAACGGAAGGCATCCCGGTTCAGGATATGGTGAAAGCAAAACATTATTTAACGGCCACCAATACCCGATTAATCGGGCCCAATTGCCCCGGTGTAATTACCTCGGACGAATGTAAAGTAGGGATCATGCCCGGCTTCGTATTTAAAAAGGGAAAGATCGGTATCGTGTCAAAATCCGGTACGCTGACCTATGAAGCAGCGGACCAGGTAGC
>DASSGT010000876.1:0-3879 GCA_035693345.1 Puia sp.
CATTTCCATACTTGCCAATTTTATTCCTGATCAGGAACTCATTCAATCAATCATAGAACACAATACGGAATTTTCTCCGGGAAAAACATCCGTACTTCTGCAGATTCCCGATATCCTGTTGTATAATTCATCAGAAATAAAAAAAGATTTTGATCTCATCACGAAGGGACGTATGACAGCTGCCATTTCATCCACCAATAAACTAACGGGATCTGCGATCTTCCTGGAACCGGAAGCCGTTGTCGAACATTGCTATCTGAATGCGAGCGACGGCCCTATTTATATTGGCAGAGATTCTCTGATCATGGAGGGCTCCATGATCAGAGGACCCTTTGCTCTTGGAGAAAGATCAGTGGTAAAAATGGGTGCTAAAATATATGGAGCAACAACTACCGGCCCGGCTTGTGTAATTGGCGGAGAAATAAAAAACTCGGTCATTTTTGGCTACTCAAATAAGGCACACGACGGATATCTGGGTGATTCAATCATTGGTGAATGGTGTAACCTGGGAGCAGGCAGCACAAATTCAAATATGAAGAACAGCGGCGGATCTGTCAAACTCTGGAATCCGATAAAGAAAAGCTTTATAAATGCGGGGCAGAAATGCGGACTGATGATGGGTGATTATTCACGATCGGCCATCAATACATCGTTTAATACCGGAACGGTCGTAGGCCCCGCGTCGCATGTATTTGGAAATGGAGCCACACCGTCTTATCTTCCTAGCTTTACCTGGGGTTATGGGCATGAGGTATACGATTTCGAGAGAGCCATCCGGCATATCGACAAATGGAAAAAGTTCAAAGGTCATTTTTTAAGTGATGACGAAATAAGACAATTGAAAAATATTTTCGATCAACAAAACCCAACTAAATGAGAAAGCAAATTGCTGCAGCAAACTGGAAGATGAATCTGACATATCAACAGGCAACAAACTTATTACAAACCATCACTTCTACAGATATTTCATTAAAAGAAAATCATGCAACCGTTTTCGCTGTGCCTTTTCCTTACCTTGAAATGGCCATCGATGCTGTACGGAGCAGAAAGAATTTTTTTATTTCCGCTCAAAATTGTTCTGATAAAAAATCGGGCGCTTTTACAGGTGAAGTTTCAACGGAGATGCTGAAGTCCATTGACGTCAGTTTTTGTCTGGTTGGTCACAGCGAACGTCGCGAATATTTTGGAGAAAGTAATTTAATGCTGGCGGACAAACTAAACCTTTGCCTGGCAAACGGAATAACCCCGATTTTTTGTTGCGGAGAGGCTCTTGGAACCCGGGAGCAAAATGAACAAAACAACTATGTCGGGCAACAATTGAAAGAGTCATTATTCCATTTGACACGGGAAGAAATCCTCAAGATCGTCATTGCCTATGAACCCATCTGGGCCATCGGAACGGGTAAGACTGCCAGTACAGCGCAAGCTCAGGAAATGCATGCTTTTATACGCTCGGCTTTGAAAAGTCAATATGATGCGGCGATTGCAGATCAGATTTCCATTTTATACGGAGGAAGCGTAAAGGCCAGTAATGCGAAGGAAATTTTCGGCAGTAAGGATGTCGATGGCGGACTGGTCGGTGGTGCGTCTCTGAATGCAGCAGAGTTCATAGAAATTATAAAAGCGCTTAAATAGATATTCAAATATATCTGATATCGTGTTATAACAAATTATCTGCTTTACTAATTAACTTTTTTACCCATCCGAAGTCCGAGTAACGGATGGTAAAGAAATTTGCAATTCGAATGCTATGTTGCTTGTTAAAAAACCAAATCAAACAGCCTGCATAGCATAAGTAGCCTAAACTACTGACAATAGCTGCCGCTTTTATCCCGTATTCTGGAACTGTCAGTGCATCTAATATTATGACGACCATTACAGCAGTCAAAAGCGATACAAAGTTTACATAAAGTATTTTTTTCCCTCCATAATAGGCCGTAATTGGACAAATCAAACAAAATGCGAGTAGTCCGGGTATTAATAATACAAAAGGAATGTACATTAATTCAAAACTGTTGCCTAAAATATAAGGGAACAGCCATTTACCTGTGAATACTAAGATAATGGCAGGAATGCTTGAAAAAAAAACTAAGCTGCGTGTAAGAGATTGTATGTTTTTCACCGGCGATTTCAACATTCCGCTTGCCATCATTGGAAAAACCGCAGTAGATATAATAGATGGTATGACAAGGAAAGCCTGACCAATTTTTGATGCCTGAATGTAATTTCCTAAGTCTCTAGTGCTACAATAATGGTCTACAAACCAGTAATCTAGTCGGTAAAGCACCATAGCTAAACCATTCGTTAAAAAAGCCCATACAGACATGCCCAAAAGCAACATCATGTCTACCTTACCAGGTAATCTAATTTTAAGACCAGGCAAATTCTTCATGATAAATAAAAGAAATATTAAAACACCCTGAAATAGAAAAGAAGTATAATAAATATAAATAAAATGGTCTTGGGCTAAGGATTCGTTAGATTTTTTTGGCATCAGACATATAAGGATGATATTACAGGTTATCAGTATTAAATTGGGAGCAATAAAATTTTTCAGGGCATAAAATAAGGCAGAGAAAAAACTAATCAAAAGATTGCCAGTGATATAAAATATTGAAAAATAAACAAAAGGAATTTCAGAGCTATCTAAATACATTTTTATATTAAATATCTTTAAAATAAAATAACTAATAATTCCAGCGCCGACTGTCCACACCAGAGCCAATCCAGTCAATGCCGAGGAAGATATTTTTCCGGATGCCAAATGATAATTCATACCAATTTCAAGGCAAAAACTGAGTACCAACGTTAACCACGCTAATAGTGTAAGATTGTAATATATCAAACCGCTGCTAGAAGCCTTATAATATCTGGACATTAATAAGGTTAGAATAAATAGAGAAATATAATACGTCCCACGCCAAAAAATTCCTTTTAATATTAAGTTTCGCAATTGAAACAATTTAGAGTTGAATAAATTCAAATTATGCAAACATATTTATCGTGCCTCAATTCCATCCATAACAATCATATTTTTTGTAAAATTCAGTGTATGAATAGCCGCAAATTCTTTATGTTCGCCAGGCGATATCTCAAAAATCAGCCTTTCCCTGAATTCTGTTGGTGTGAGAAGTTCGATTTCATTAATTTTTACAGAGTAGCCATATTGGTTGGACGCATTATTCTGGGCTGGTCTAAAAATCTTATTTCCCTCCATAAATATTTTGCCAGCAGGACGACAATTGGACACGTCCGTGATTACTGGATTACCAGCATGTGGTGTCCAATCATCAAAAAAAAGATCCTGACTGTAATATATCAGTAACTGATCATTTGAGGAACTGCTTTTAGGGCTTTTTGTTGTTACAAATAACCACCATATATCATTATAGAAAAAAAGTGTTGGATCTTGTAAGATCACATCCTTCATTAAATATATCGAGAACTCCCATTCAAAGGGAAATTTTTTGCACTTATACAATTCAACCGTTTTATTCGCAGAAGTTTCAGGTATCATATAGTAATTCCCATTATTTTCAAAAATAAAGGGGTATGATAAATGATAAGGCTTCTCAAGAATAACTTTCGGTCGATCGTATGTTCCGTCCGAATTTAATTTCAAAACGGACAATTGTCCCTTGTACCCAGGATATTTACCTTCCTCAAAGAAAATATAATAATTATTTTGGAATTCTATTACAAAAGGGTCTGCCCAAAAATCTTTTTTAGGTGGAATTAGCTTAACAAAGTTATTGATATCAATTTTACCAATAACCAGCTCATCTCTTGAATATAATAAAATAAATTTATTTCTACTTAAATATCGATCAATTTTGTATACCAGATAGCGGAAGCAATTGCGGACGAACATCCTTAGCA
>DASSGT010000877.1:0-4891 GCA_035693345.1 Puia sp.
AGCCCAAATCCTGCATGCGGTACGGTTCCAAAACGGCGTGAATCCAGGTACCACCACATTTGTTCAACAGGAATATGCATTTCCTTCATCCGGGCTTCCAGCATATCCAGTCTCTCTTCTCTTTGCGATCCACCCACGATCTCGCCGATACCCGGTGCCCGGATATCCATGGCAGCGACTGTTTTTCCGTCTTCGTTCTGGCGCATATAAAATGCCTTGATCTCCTTTGGATAATCGGTTACAATGACCGGTTTCTTAAAATGCTTTTCTACGAGATACCGTTCGTGCTCACTTTGCATGTCAGCGCCCCAGAATAGTTCATATTTGAACTTTTTCTTTTTATAAGCCGGTGATTCCAGCAGGATTGCTATGGCCTGGGTATAAGTGATCCGCTCAAAATCCTGGCTGGCTACAGATTCCAGCTTCTCGATGAGCCCGGTTTCGCTGCGTTCATTTTGTGGCTTTTGTTTCTCTTCTTCCGCCAGACGCTGATCGAGAAACTCCAGATCGTCACGGTTATTTTTTAAAACATAGCTTATCAGGTATCGAACAAATGCTTCCGCCAGGTTTGCGTTGTCCTCGAGATCGTTAAATGCCACTTCCGGCTCAATCATCCAGAATTCCGCAAGATGCCTGGTTGTGTTGGAATTTTCTGCCCTGAACGTTGGGCCAAAAGTATAAATCTCGGAAAAACCCATCGACGCCATCTCTCCTTCCAGTTGTCCGCTCACCGTGAGATTGGTCGCTCTTCCAAAAAAATCATCCTTAAAGTTCACCGTTCCCTGCTCGTCACGGGGTGTATTGTCAAATGGTAGCGTAGTAACCTTAAACATTTCACCAGCACCTTCGGCGTCCGAGGCTGTAATGATGGGGGTATGCAGGTATATGAAGCCACGTTCATTGAAAAACTGGTGTACGGCAAATGCAAGCGCATGGCGAAGGCGAAATACCGAACCGAATGTATTTGTACGAAACCGCAAATGGGCAATTTCCCGGAGAAATTCAAGACTGTGCTTCTTCGGCTGCAGAGGAAATTTCTCGGCATCACATAACCCGAGGATCTCCACCCCACTGGCTTTCAATTCCACCAGCTGACCCTTTCCCGGCGATTCCACCAGATTTCCGGTTGCACGAATGGAAGCTCCTGTTGTAACCTTCTTTAGCAGGTTTTCATCAAACAGACCTAACTCAAGAACGATTTGCAGGTTTTCATTGGAAGAACCATCATTTAAAGCAATAAACTGGTTGTTGCGAAAGGTTCTGACCCATCCCATGACCGTAATATCAGCCGATCCCGCCGGCATCCTGAGTGCCTCCCTGATTTTGGTTCGTTTGTTAAACATTAGATATTTTATGCTTGCGAGTGAATAAAGAGCGCAAAGATAATCCTTGAAATATTTTTTTAGATTTTCCGTTTTTATATTATCATTGCATCGGAATCAGGCTGATTCGTTTCTTATCCTTTGCTCGCAACCGTCAGTTTTAGTCATTCCGCTCGTCTTTAATCAATATACATTCACAAATTCTTTTCCTACAGGTCAGTTCTAACTGCCGTAATTCTCAAGTTTTATTATGTACGACATACTCCAACTAAACGACATGCTCGTTCCCGAACTGCTCGATATTGCTGAGCAGCTGAAGATCCCCAACTCCAAAAAATTAGATAAACAGGAACTCGTTTATAAGATATTGGATAAACAGGCGCTGGCGCCGAGTGAAAAAACAGATGGCGCAGACAGCGGTATCAAGCGCAAACGCATTGTAAAAACCACCACGGCGAATTCCAGTGAAGAGGCATTTGTCGAAAGCGGAGATCCCCTGCCAAAACATAAAAAGCCGGAACCAAAGAAAGATCTGAAAAGAAAAGAGGAAAAACCCATCGTAAAAAAACTACGTAAGAAGGAAGATGAAGCAGAACATGAAACTGCTTCGCCGGTCGAATTTAGCAAACCACCTGTACACCCCAGACCGGATGGAGCCAATCAGCGCCACGCCGCAGAATCAGAAGAATCAGACAGTTCCGAAAATGTCATCAATAACAACAGCCAGACCAACGAACAGGAAATCAGCAGCGAAGAGAGTGGATCCTCAACAGAACAAAACCGTCCTGGAAACGGAGACCAGCAACAAAAGGTTTATCCGCAACGCCGCAATGAAACTTTTAATATAGAATTTGACGGGGTCATTCAGGCAGAAGGTGTTCTGGAAATGATGCCCGATGGATACGGATTCCTTCGCAGTAGCGATTATAATTATCTCTCATCCCCCGATGATGTATATGTTTCTCCTTCCCAGATAAAATTGTTTGGTTTAAAAACAGGTGATACCGTGTATGGCTCTGTCCGGCCGCCTAAAGAAGGTGAAAAATATTTTGCCCTGCTGAAAGTGGAGACCATCAATAATAAGTCTCCGGATGATGTCAGGGACCGTGTTCCTTTCGATTATCTGACTCCGCTTTTCCCTTTTGAAAAACTGAATCTTTTTGTAAACCCCTCTGATTTCTCTACCAGAATCATTGATTTGTTTACTCCTATTGGCAAGGGACAACGCGGACTGATCGTCTCGCAACCAAAAACGGGCAAGACCATGCTGTTGAAGGCCGTTGCCAATGCCATCGCTATTAATCATCCCGAATGCTACCTGATGATTGTGCTGGTGGATGAAAGACCGGAGGAAGTGACCGATATGGAACGTTCAGTGCGTGCCGAAGTGATCGCTTCTACTTTTGATGAGCCGGCTGAAAAACATGTAAAGGTTTCCACAGTCGCCTTGCAAAAGGCCAAGCGCCTGGTAGAATGCGGACATGATGTAGTGATCCTGCTGGATTCCATTACCCGTCTGGCCCGGGCACATAATACAGTAGCCCCCTCTTCGGGCAAAGTGCTGAGCGGTGGTGTCGAAGCCAACGCCATGCAGAAACCCAAACAGTTCTTTGGTGCTGCCCGTAAAATAGAAAATGGCGGCTCACTCACGATTCTCGCAACAGCCCTGATCGATACAGGTTCTAAAATGGACGAAGTAATTTTTGAAGAATTTAAGGGAACGGGTAATATGGAATTGCAGCTCGACAGGCGTCTCGCCAACCGCCGCATTTTCCCCGCTATTGACCTGGTTGCCTCTTCAACACGCCGCGATGATCTGCTGCTCGAAAGAGAAATCCTGCAGCGCATGAATCTGCTGCGCGTTTATCTCAATGACATGAATACCGAAGAAGCCATGAATGAATTGTTGAAACGCATGCGCGGTACAAAAAGCAACGAGGAGTTTCTGGCGAGCATGAACAGCTAATTAATTATTATTTATCAGTTATTAATTATTAACTAAGAACACCGTTAATCGTTAATCATTAATAATTGATAATTAGAAAATGAGGTGCTCCCGGTGTTTAATTTTTGTGTGAGTAAGTTCAGTTACCATTTGAACGCCCGTTATGGATTTGATGGCATCCATCATTTCAAACATCAGTTCATCAGAAACAGCATCGCCTTTCAGCAGCCAGAAAAAATCAAGATGCCTGAATTGAGGCAATAAAAATTCCCCGTCAAACTGATTATTATAGAGATAGTGAACCAGGGTCTTATGTGGCTCGGGACATTCGTATACAGTAAAAAAATATTGTCTTTTTTTCCGGATCATCGGAATTTCAATCTGATTGGTAATGCGGAAGTCAAGACGCATCTGCCGGTTTAACTGCCAGCAGAAACGATATCCCTTTAAAGGTGCGACGATGCCCAACAACCGGGAGCAATCAAAAAAATCTCCCTCCATATTGTCCATATCCAGCTTCAAAGACTTCATATCGTTATTTAAATTGGACGGCAGCTTTCATTTCTTCATTCCCTCTTAAAAATACGACGGTCGTCTGATCATCCCGGTTAAATTTTGAAAGCGCGTCCATATAGGTTTGCAGTGATATAACGGAATAGTTTCCCAGCTTTGTAATGATATCGCCGGTTCTTAAACCCGCCTTTTCAGCCGGTCGTCCTTCACTGATTGCATCAATGCGGAGACCACTTCCGGGAAAACTATAATCTGGCATGATGCCCAGTGTAACATTGAAAGCAGGTGCAACACCGAACTGTCTGTCACGCGTTTTTGTGAATGCCGGTTTATTCATTCCATCCGTTTTCTGTGTGATGGCATAAATCAGTTTGATCACCTGTAATTCCCCCGGATAATTTATTTTATCTGCCCGGTCGGTTGGTTTATGATAATCAGAATGAATGCCGGTAAAGAAAAATAATACCGGGATATTTTTCAGGTAGAACGATGTATGATCACTGGGGCCCGTTCCGCTTGAATCCACATTCAGGACGAATACCTTTTTATTCATGGTGCTGCTGATCAGATCTGACCACTGCGGCGAAGTACCGTAACCACCGATCGTGAGTACATGCGTACTGTCGTTGAGCCGGCCGATCATATCCAGGTTCAGCATGTAGCTGATTTTTGATAAAGGCAACGTGGGATATTCAGTAAAGTACTTTGATCCTCTAAGACCGGATTCTTCACCGGAAAAGGCGATAAATAAATAATTTGTTTTGGGATTCTTTGATTTTTTCAGCAAGCGGGCGAGCTCGATCATGCCAGCAACGCCACTCGCATTATCATCAGCGCCCGGGTGTATCATTTTTTCGGTGCCTTTGTACAAAGAATTCCCGTCTTCCCCGAAGCCCAGATGATCATAATGTGCTCCGATGATGACAGTATAAGGCGAGCCATTATCCATAAAACCTATGATATTATGGCCCCATCTTTTTTTCTCTTCCATCTCCACATCGATTTCCACGTCGAGCGTCTGTGAGATGTCCTTCAGATATTTTTTTCTGCCCGCTTTCGTAACATACAGAGCGGGGATTTTTTCAGGCCGGATACCTTCAGCAGCATCAAA
>DASSGT010000878.1:0-3847 GCA_035693345.1 Puia sp.
TTCCTTACTTTTGCGCCGCCAGAATTCCATAACAAAATAATTTGTCGATGAATTTTACACTCAGCCAAATGCCGGAGAGAGTTAAAAAACCCCGGGCACATGGCATTACCATGGTAATGGATAAAGGCCTCAGTATTGAAGAAACTAAAAATTTTCTGAGCATTGCCGGTCCATATGTAGATGTAGTTAAACTTGGATTCGGAACCTCTTATGTTACGCCTGATCTGAAAACGAAACTGGAGGTTTATCGCAAGGCAAATATTCCGATTTATTTTGGAGGGACACTTTTCGAAGCCTGTCTTATCCGTAACCAGTTGGATGAATATATCACAGCCTGCAAGGATTATGGTGTTACCTATATGGAAGTGAGCGATGGTTCCATCAATATCGAACACAAGGAAAAATGCAAACTGATCGAACGTCTGACAAAACATGCGGTAGTGCTTAGTGAAGTAGGAAGCAAAGACGCAGCTCATATTATTCCTCCCTATAAATGGATTGAACTGATGCGTGCTGAGCTGAATGCCGGCGCAACATATGTAATCGCGGAAGCCAGGGAAGCGGGCAATGTGGGTATTTATCGTGGAACAGGAGAAGTTCGTGAAGGCCTGGTGCAGGAAATTCTGACCCAGATACCTGCGGAGAAAATACTTTGGGAAGCACCCCAGAAATCGCAACAATTATATTTTATTGAACTGGTGGGAGCCAATGTAAATCTGGGTAATATTTCACCTAATGAAATGATTGCGCTTGAAGCGATGCGCATCGGTCTTCGTGGAGATACCTTTGATCTTTTCCTTGATAAAAAAGAAAAGAAATGAGAAAGTTTGGCCTGATCGGTTACCCGCTGGGCCATTCTTTTTCCGGAAATTATTTCAGGGAGAAATTTCTGAAGGAACACACTACGGATTGTGTTTACAATAACTATGAAATAGACTCCATTTCGAGGCTTCCGGATATTCTGAGAGAACCTGATCTGGAAGGCCTGAATGTGACGATACCCTATAAGGAATCGGTCATTCCTTTTCTTCATAAAAAAGATCCGGTAGTAACAGCCATTGGTGCGAGTAACTGCATCCGGATTTCAGAAGGCAAACTGGAAGGTTTTAACACGGATGTGATTGGCTTTGAAAAATCTCTGGTTGAAAAACTAACTGCCCGCGATCAGTTTGCGCTGATACTCGGTACCGGAGGTTCTTCCAAGGCCGTAGCCTGGGTGCTGCAGCAGAAAGGCATACATTTTTTATTTGTATCCCGCAAACCGACAGGTCAAACTGATCAGATATTGTATTCGGATCTGAATCGCGAACTCATGCAGAAACATACACTCATTATCAATACGACTCCGCTCGGTATGTTTCCCCATACAGGTGTCTGCGCAGATCTGCCATATACATTTGCGGGACCGGATCATTATTTCTTTGACCTGGTTTATAATCCGCCAAAAACATTGTTTCTTGAAAAAGGAGAAGCGGCGGGTGCCAGAATAAAAAACGGTGCCGACATGCTGGCTATACAGGCGGAAGCCAGCTGGGAGATCTGGAATAAGCGTAAAGCGTAAAGCGTAAGGCATTTTTTAGTGTGGTGAAGGTGGTGAGTGTGAAAAATGAGGGGAAGTGGAAGTTGAGAAAGCAAATGATAATGTAAAAATATAATTGGATTTGCATGTTGTTTCCAAAGAACACACCTGCACATTATCATTTTCTTTCTCAACTTCCACTTTTTTAATTATTACCGTTACCACCTTCACCACACTACAAAGTCAGCTTTGTTTGTGCATTCTCCGGCAGAGGCACCAATTTCTTCAGTTCATAATTAAAACAAACCATGGTTGTTTTTGCAAGGGCTACCAATGTCAACGGCAGACCTGCTGGTTTTTTTTCAATCTTATAAATCAGGTCGAAACCTACCCGACTGAATTCCATCGCCCGGATGCTGATGATCAACTCGTCTCCATAATACATTTCATTTTTGAAAATCAGTGCAGCATCTGCCATGATCAGACCCACACCCTCCATATCAAATTCGGCGTAGCCGAGTGATTTCAGATAACGCACACGGCCTTCATGAATAAAACTGAGAACGGTGTCATTACCTACATGATCTCCGTAATTCAGATCCGTGATCCGGACCGCAAGCGTAGTAGCAAAAGAGAAGGTATCAGGCAGATCGATCTTAATTCTGGCCATTTGAAGTTTCTGTTTGGGTTCTCAAAAAAGCGATCAGCAGGTCGCCGGCTTTCCGGCGATGACTAAACAGGTTTTTTTCTTCTTCACTCATTTCAGCAAAACTTTTATCGGAACCCTCGGGCCGGAATATCGGGTCATAGCCAAATCCGCCATCTCCGGCGGGAGACCTGAGCAATTGTCCTTCGCAGCGGCCCTCAAAAAAATATTCCTTATCACCCAGGATCAAACATATAACCGTTGTAAAACGGGCGCGTCGGTTGGATAAATCCGCCATTGCCCGGAGCAGTTTCCTCATATTGTTTGCCGGTTTGGGAGGATCTCCTGCATACCGTGCGCTGTGCACGCCAGGTTCACCGCCCAGGGCATCCACCTCCAGTCCGGTATCTTCGCTAAAACAATTTTCCCCGCCGGTCAGTGTGTTGACGAATCTCGCTTTTGACCGTGCATTTTCTTTCAGCGTAGGAAAAGGCTCCGGCAGTTCCTGGAATATTCCGGCCTCCTTTAGTGATATGATTTCAAGATTCGATCCGATGGCGGCGCGGAGTTCCTGTAGTTTGTGCAGATTGTTGCTGGCAAAAATCAGTTTCACAGAGTAAATAATTTTTTGAGGCAGTTCCAGAGGCGTTGTTTGAATTCTGTGCCTTCCGGAAGGTTTCCGCTCATGACATCCGGACCCGAAACAGGAATTATCGAAATTCCGTCAAGGATGGTTATGTTGAAATCCGGCAGACCGGATTTCAGTCCTACAGATTCTGGTGGTATTCCCCAGAGAAAAATGATGAGTGGATGCAATTGCAGTCTTAAATCAGCCAGGTCGAAGGTGGTGTGTGCAATATTCAGTAATGCGATATCGTTGAAACTGAGTTTGCAGGCAGTCAGCATTTTTTTTAGAAACTCCAGTTGATTTTCAGGCAGGAAATCTCCTTCCGGGTAATTTGCGAGGAAGCAAATGGAACGATTATTTTCCCCGAGAAAATGATAAGCTGGTGTTTTGTCTGCAACCGGCTTTGAGTTCCTGACGTTTTCATTAGCGGGTGAAGGTCTGTTTTCCTCAACCAGGGATTCCGGGTACAGTGCAGCGATCAATTCAGAAGAAAGCCGAAGATGATTGATTCCCATAAAACTGTATGAAAAATGATGAGGGGTTTTGTACGCTGAGAGAATGTTTTGTTTCTTTGTAATATCAAAATTAGTATTTATGATGGAGACGATGGATATACCGGTTATAAAGGTAAAGAGAAGCAGACTCGCTGAAATGGATTTCGATGACCTAGCATTTGGCAAATATTTCAGTGACCATATGCTGGAAGCAGACTATGCAGACGGCGAATGGAAACTGGTTTCAATCAAACCTTACCAACCGATTTCTTTTGAACCATCCATGATGGCTCTTCATTATGGCCAGGCTATTTTTGAAGGTATCAAAGCATATCGCAAGGAGAATGGGGATGCTTTTATATTTCGCCCCTATGATAACATGAGACGGTTCAATATTTCTGCAGACAGGATGAATATGCCTGCCGTGCCGGAAGATATATTTATTGAAGGTATGCGCCAGCTCGTAGCGATCGACAGGGAGTGGATACCCGCGAAGGAGGATTATTCTTTGTATATCCGTCCTTTTATGTTTGCCACAGATGCGACACTCGGGGTCAGGC